>JACPWV010000058.1 GCA_016196905.1 Chloroflexota bacterium
ACGGGGCCAGCCGCTTCGGCGTCTTCTTCAGGGTGATCCTCCCCATTAGCCAGACGGCGCTGATTACTTTGGCTCTCTTCACCTTCCAGGGCACCTGGAATGAATTCCTATGGCCGCTGATCGTTTTGCGCACGCCGAGCAATTTCACCCTGCCCTTGGGCCTGCAGTGGTTCAGGGGCGAATACTACACCCTTTACTCCATCGTTTTGGCCGGGTCCCTGTTCAACAGCCTGCCCATCATCATCCTCTTCTTCGTTTTCCAACGGTACTTCGTGCGCGGCATCGCCTACACCGGACTGAAGGGCGTGTAGCGCCCGCGATCCGGAATTCGCTCCCGCCAGGGCTCCCTCGCGCGCCGAAGGATTCGTGATATAATCTCCGCCAATAAGCGCGGCCGCCCAACCCAGGGTGAGGCCAAGCCAACTTCCCTCGCTGGACCTTGAACAGCGCGCTGGTGGCCCTGGCCGTGATGGTCGGGCGGATCGTTCTCGACTCCCTGGCCGGCTACGCCTTAGCTCGCCTGGAGTTTCGGGGGCGGAATGGGGGTTTCTTGCTGATCATCGGCACCCTGATGATCCCTGCTATTGTGCTGATCATCCCTCGTTTTATCGTGCTCAAGCAATTGGGGATGCTGGGAACCTATCAAGGATTGATCGTGCCCTTCGCGGCTGATGCGTTCGGGATCTTTCTGATGAAACAATTCTTCGCCTCTATCCCCAAGGAGATCGAGGAAGCGGCCAAGATCGACGGTGCCAGTCGCTTCCGCATGTTTTTTCAGGTCATCCTGCCCATGGCTCGCCCCGCCCTGGCCGCCCTGGCTATCTTCAGTTTCCAAGGAACCTGGAACGGCTTTGTCGACCCCCTGATCATAGCTGCCAATAACCAAGACATCTGGACCCTGTGGCCGTGATTTTCATCATCTTCCAACGCCAGTTCATCCAAGGCATCTCCTATACGGGCTTGAAGGGGTAGAAGAGTTTCCGACCCCCTTGGTAAGTCCCCTACTCAAGCGAAAAGTGAGCGATATTTACTCGCCTCACTTTCGGTAGCCCACACAGCGGTTAAGCGTCAGACGCGCCTAGGCCGACTCCACCCCTTACAGCCGCACCGGCCTGCCCTCGCGCGCGGAACGATAGAGGGCAACCAAGGTTCGCACGTTCCCCAGGCTTTCCTCCAGCGGAATCAATGGCTCCTTTCCCTCCAATACGCAATCCGCCAGGTGTTCCACCTCATGGAGATATAGATCCTGAGCCAGAACGGGTATCGTCTCCTCGCCCTCGAGGCCCCGTATCCGGATCATCGCAGTGGGCCCCGGTTTCCAGGGGTCCTCCAAAATCAGCGCGCCCTTTGTGCCCACCAGCTCGGCGCGCCTGCGCAGCGGTCCCACGAATCCCGCCTCAATCAGCCCCAGCGCGTCGGAAGGAAAGTGCAACAGGCCTACAAAGGCTTCGTCGACGCCGCTAGAGCTGGGTCGCTGCCAGCCGAAAACTTGGCTGGGTTCCGCGCCCAGGGCGAAGCGACAGAAATTGACCGTGTAGCAGCCCACATCCCACAGCGCGCCACCGTCCAACCGGGGGTCCCAGCGCACATCCTGAGTGCGCCCTAGGTGGAATGAGAACGTGGTATGTACCAGGCGGGGCTCACCGAGACGGCCCGCCGCGATCAACTCGCGCACCCGCGCCATCTGCGGATGGCAGCGGTACATAAAAGCTTCCATCAACACCACCCCCGCCCGCCGGGCCGCCTGGATCATGCGCTGCACATCGGCCTCATCGGTCGCTAAGGGCTTCTCGCACAAAACGTGTTTGCTGGCTTGAGCAGCCCGGACTGCCCACTCCGCATGGAGGCTGTTGGGCAGGGAGATATAGACTACGTCGATCTGGGGATCCTCGAGGAGTGCCTGGTAGCTACCGTAGGCCTGGGGGATGCCCCATTCCTGGGCGTAGGCCTCGGCCCGGCCCGCGTCCCGGCTGGCCACGGCGACCAGTTCGCAACGCGGCGAGGCGCGCAGGGCCGGGATCAGGGAGCGGTTGATGCGCGCGGTGCTTAAGAGCCCCCAGCGCAGGCGCCGATCGCTCATCGACAGGCCTTAGCCTTTGAGGGCTCCGGCGAGCAGCCCGCGCACGAAAAAACGACCCAGAAGGACATAAACCAAAAGCGTCGGGAGAGCGGCCAATAGAGCGCCGGCCATCTGCACGTTCCACTCCACGATGTAGCTGCCGGCCAGATTGTATAACGCCACCGTCACCGGCTGGGTTGCCGGGTTCTGGGTTACAACCACAGCAAAGAGGAACTCGTTCCATATGGAGGTGAACTGCCAGATGAGCACCACCGCAAAGGCCGGCAAAGAGATGGGAAACAGAATCCAGCGGTAAATGCCCAGCAGTGAAGCACCATCGATCTTGGCCGCCTCCACCAATTCGCTCGGCACGGTGGCATAGTAGTTACGAAAGATCAGGGTGGTGATGGGTATCCCATAGACCACGTGCACCAGGATGAGGCCGGAGATGGAGCCGTACAGCCGCATCTGTTGCAGCGTCTGCACCAGCGGTATGAGGATGCTCTGGTACGGAATGAACATCCCGAATAACAGCAACGGGAAGAGCACCTCGGAACCCTTGAACCTCCACTTCGAGAGGATGTAGCCATTCATGGAGCCGAGCATGGCTGAGATCAGGGTGGCCGGGACGGTGAGCTGGATGCTGTTGATGAAGTTGGGACCCAGTTTCTCGAAAGCCTGGCGGAAACTGTCGAAGGAAAGAGCTGAGGGAAGCTGCCACATGGTCGCCAGATTAACTTCGGCGTAACTCTTTAACCCAGTGATCAGCAGCATGTAGATGGGCAGCAGATAGAAAGCCGCGAAGGCCAACAAGACACCGTAGAGGGCCAGCCGAGAAGCGCGCAGGGTCATACCTCAATCTCCCGGCGGATGTTGTACACCAGGTAGGGAATGACCAGCAGGCTGACGCTCAGGAGCATGAAGACGGCGATGGCCGAGCCCTGCGCGAAGTGGTCACCCTGGAAAGTGGTCTGGAACATGAAGAAGGCGGGGACGTCGGTGGCGAAGCCCGGCCCTTGCTTGGACAAGGACGCCACTAGGTCGAAGATTTTCAACGAGATGTGGCCCAGGACGATGGCCGCGCTGAGGGTGACCGGTTTCAGGAGCGGCAGTACCACGTGGCGGTACACCTGCACCTCGCTGGCTCCGTCCACCCGGGCTGCGTCGCGCAGTTCCTCGGGGATGCCTCGGATCCCCGCCAGAAACATGGCCATCACAAAGCCCGACATCTGCCAGGCGGCAGCGATGACGATGGAGATAAGAGCTAAGGGCAAACCGAAATTGGGGCTGGCCAGGCCCCCCAGACCCACCCGCGCCAACACTTGCGCCAGTCCCGACTCGGGCTGGATATGCAGCACGGTGGGGCTGGTGTACCAAGCCGACTTGAGAAAGTCCAGGCCGGCCGCCGCGAACAGCGTGTTGAGCCCCGAGCTGGGAACCATAAGCCAGCGCCAAACGACGCCGGTGACGATGAATGACACCGCCATGGGGAAAAGAAATAGGCTACGGAAGAGGTTCTCGCCCCGGATCTTCTGATCGAGCAAGATGGCCAAGAGCAGCCCGATGATCAGACAGGCGGCCAAAAACAGAAGAGTGAATACGATGGTGTTGCGGACATCGATTTGGAAGCGGGAGTTGTTGAGTAACCGGTCAAAGTTAACCCAGCCGGCCAGATCGTAGTTCGGTCGCAGCCCATCCCATTTGGACAGGGACACCCATCCGGTCCAGCCGATGAAGCCATATACAAATACTGCAACGGCGATGACCGAGGGCGTGATGAGGACAATGGAGACAACGCGATCCCAGGCGAGGCCTTTCATCCTGGCTCTCCCAGACAGGGAACGAGGCAGCCCCCACGGCTGCCGCGTGACAGGGCTGCCTCGTCTAGACGGTGACCCTAGGAGCACACCCCTGCGTCCACACAGGCATTGGCCAGACCGGCCTGAGCCTGGGCAACGTCCCCATCGGTCACGAAGACAGTCATGACGTCATGGATGGCCGTGACCCAGCCCTCGGAAGCCGCAGCGCCGTGGGCCAGGCTGGGAACGATGCTGTCCCTGGTCCAGTCCTGCATGGCCGACCGCAGGTAGGGGCCGAAGAGGCTGGCATCGCAGTCGGTGCGGGCGCAGATCGAACCCTTCACTGGGTTGAAGGCCTCCTGCCCCGCCTTGGAGCCCACCAGCCTCAGCCACTCAATGGCCGCCTCGCGGTTAGGGGCGTTGGCGGGGAGGCCGAAGGTGTCGGAGAGGGCATCATAGATACCGGCATTGCCGGGTGGTGGGGCCCAGCCGAAGCCTTGATACTCCTTGGTGCCGAGCTTGGCCACATAATCGGCGTCCACCCAGTCGCCCATGATGGTCATGGCCGCGGTGCCGTTAATGACCAGATCGTTGGCCTGGTCCCAGGAGAGAGCGGCGTGGTCGTCGTTGACGTAAGTGAGCATCTGCTTCATGTTCTCCAGTGCTTCCCTCACCCCAGGCCCGTTCCAGTCAGTCTCCCCGGTCCAGAGCCCCCTGTAGTCCTCCGCGCCCAGGGTGCCGATGAGCACGGTCTCGAACAGATGCGTGGAGGCCCAGATCCCCACATCCCCCAGGGCCAGGGGGGTGATGCCTGCGTCCTGCAAAGTCTCGGCGACCTCGAAGAACTCGTCGAAGGTGGTGGGTGGCGTCAGGTTATGTTCCTCAAGGATAGCCGTGTTATACCACAGCACGTTAGCCCGGTGGATGTTGACCGGCACCGACCAAGGATGCCCATCCTGGGACACGATCTCTAGCACCCCCGCCGGGAAGATGTTGTTCCAGCCCTCCTGCTGATAGAGGGAGTCCAGCGGCTCCATGAACTGACCGGTGGTGACCCAGGTGTCGATCAATTCGTGGCCCATGTGGACCTGGAAGGAATCGGGAGGATCTCCGCCCAGCATGCGGGTCTTGAGGACGGCCTTGGCCTCGAAGCCGGCACCCCCAGCCACGGTAGCGTTGATGATCTCCACGTCAGGGAACTGCTCGTTGTAGATCTTGTAGAGGTTGTCCAGCCCGGCCGCCTCACCGCCCGTCGTCCACCAGCTGAAGATCTGCAATTGGCCTTTCGGCGCGGGCGCCGCCGGCGCGCAGGCCGCCAGCAAGATGGCACTGACGGCCAATATGCCTGCGACGCTCAGCCAGCGATTTTTCCAGAACATTTACCTTCCTCCCTCTTAAGAGAAGTCTCAACTTGCCCGGATCGCTTAACCACTCACTGTGCCGCTGCGCGGCTTCATCACCCCCTTTCCCCGCTCCAAAGAGAAATGAGGGTCGATCGACGCCGTGGCCGAAACGACCCTCGCCTTCAGGCTAGTACCCACTTCCAGTGGTCTACACCCCAGCCACCCTCTGTCATCCTCCGCCCACCTCACGCCTATTATAGCATTCACCAGGGCTCTTTTGTCAAGGGGCGGAATCGGAGTAAGAGAGAACACAAATTGAGGCTAGGCACCAGACCTCGCCTGTTATACGACACCCTTATCGCTAAGGCTGAGAAATAACTTCGAACCAATACGTTTGAGGACAACACCCCATAAAGAGAATTTTGATGATTTAAGCATTATTCTTAGTTGGGCTGAAGGCGGGCCTCGCACTTCGGCTTTTATCGAGATACAATTTTCTCGGGGACAATCCAGAGCCTTCAGGCTGAGCTTAAAGTACACGATATCCCCCTGTTATGGCCCACCCAATAAGTAGCAATGTTCGACACAGGCGGCTCGATTGCAGTGGCGAATCGCCCCAGGCTCGAATCGTCCCAGAGGCAAAAAGCGATCGACCATACTTGCCCCTGCGGGGAGTATCGTCACCGGGAATTGGATTCGACGCTTGGGATTATCTCTTCTCGACATAGGCCTTTAATTTGCCGAAAAGGTCAGCCCAGCCCTGGTCGTATCCGGAGCGCTGAGCTTCCTCGTCCGGCAGGCGATCGAACCCTTCGTGGGCGAGCGTCACTCGAGTGCCCTGTCCATCGGGGTGGCAGCATTTTTATCCCTTCCCAAGAAATCTTCAACGCCCCGATACAACTCGTCTCTGCCCTCTTCCTGCACAAAATGCCCTGCCGTTTCAAATCTCTTCACGGTGGCGGTGGGGAACAATTCAATCCATCTGTTCAATTCCTTTTCCCGAAAGGCGATGTCTTTCATCCCCCCTAAGACCAAGGTCGGCTTGTCAGTTAGCTAACGCCCCCAGCCAGTGAGTGGAGCCCAGGATTTGCCCGGGCAACGTCCAACACCCTTTGCGTTTCTCTGGTCGGTCTAACGGCTTAATGTAGTGCTTGTGAATCGGGGGGGTAAGCTGCGATTTGTCCCCAAATAACTGGCGGATCATAACACTTGCGAAAAGGTTATACCGCTTGATCAGGAATCGACCCACCGGGCCGCCCATTAACTTGCTGAACACTGCGAAAGATAAATCATCATTCACTGGCCACATCCAGGTGTGGATGATGACAACGCGCTTAACGTTCTGCGGATTATTTATTTTGATCAGCTTGCAGTATAGAAACGACCAGGTCGGGTTACCCTGAACCATGACCACCGGCTCACCCCTCCCCTCGTCGAGATAGTGCCTGCGCCCCATGTCGAGTGAAAAGTATTTGGACTCGAAGGGGTATTCCTCTCTGTCAATCCAATCGGGCTGGTTCATCTTTTCCTCCTCTGTTTCGCTTGTCCTGACACGAAATCGATGGAGCACAGAAAATTCTTGCGGTCGGCAAGATAATCTCCAGAATCCGCCCTGGAGCCGTTAATCCTTTGCCGGCGGATCGCTCAGCCGAGGACCACGCGGATGCGATGGGTCGCGCCATCATCCACCAGCGGGATCTCGCGAGCGCTTCCCTCCAGCGGTATACCGTCCATCTCGATGTGGGACACACCCCGAGTCACCCCGTAGGGGTTTTCGACGCTGAGCTCGTAGCGCGACGAGTGGTACTTGAAGGAGACCTCGAAGCCAGGCCACGCGCGCGGGATGCAAGGATCGAGGTGAAGCTGGGTGCCCCTGAGGCGGAACCCCAGGATCCACTCAACCCCGGCGCGGTAAATCCAGCCCGCCGAACCGGTATACCAGGTCCACCCGCCGCGACCCACGTGCGGCGGCTCGGAGTAAATGTCGGCGGCGATAACGTAGGGCTCCACCTTGTAGCGTTGGAAGCCGGCCCGCGTGCTGGAGTGGTTGATCGGGTTCAAAATGGAAAAGAGCTCGCCCGCCTTATCCCCCTCCCCGAGCGCCGCGAAGGCGATCAGGGACCAGGTTGCGGCATGCGTGTACTGCCCCCCGTTTTCGCGGACTCCAGGAAGATACCCTTTGATGTATCCAGGCTCCAGGGGCGTGCGGTCGAAGGGGGGGGTGAAGAGAAGGACCAGGCCGTCGCCGCGGCGCACAAGGTATTCCTCGACGGCTGCCATCGCTCGCGCTCGACGGACCGGATCGGCGGCACCGGAGATTACCCCCCAGGATTGAGCGGTCGAATCGATCCGGCACTCGGCGTTGGCGGCGGAACCCAAGGGCGTCCCGTCGTCGAAAAAGGCACGGCGGTACCAGTCCCCGTCCCACCCTTCGCCTTCGAGAGAAGCTTTCAGCGCCTGGACGTGGGCGCGCCACTTCTCGGCACGGCTGTGTTCCCCGCACCTTTCGGCCAGGCGCGCGAATTCCCAGAGAACCGTGTGCAGGAACCAGCCCAGCCACACGCTCTCTCCCTGGCCGCCTTGACCGACGCGGTCCATCCCGTCGTTCCAGTCGCCCGTGCCCATCAGAGGCAGGCCGTGCCGGCCCACGGAAAGGCTCCGCTCGAGCGCACGGGCGCAGTGCTCGAAGAGAGTCCCGCTCTCTTTTGAGAGGGAAGGCTCGAAATAGGCCTCCGGCTGTCCGGCTTCAAGCGGCGGCCCCTCGAGAAAGGGGATGACCTCATCGAGGACCGCCAGGTCGCCGGTCACTTCCAGGTAGTGCACCACGGCGTAGGGGAGCCACAAAAGGTCGTCGGAGCTGCGCGTCCGGACGCCCCGCCCGGAGGGGGGATGCCACCAGTGTTGAACATCCCCCTGGCGAAATTGTCGCGCGGCGGCTCGCAGCAGGTGCTCGCGAGCCACCTCTCGCTTCGCCACCGTGAGCGCCATCACGTCCTGGAGCTGATCGCGGAACCCGTAGGCGCCGCCCGCTTGATACAAAGCGGATCGCGCCCAGACGCGACAGGCCAGCGCCTGGTAGAGGAGCCAGCGATTGACGAGCAGGTCCAGCGAGCGGTCGGGGGTCTTGACCTGCAAGGCGCCCAAGATGTCGTCCCACCGCTGTACCACGGCGCGCAAGCAGGCATCGAGATCTTCCTGGCGATATCGGAGGACAAGCTCCTTGGCCTCTTCAACGGTCACCGCCTGACCCAGCAAGAACAAGATTTCCGCGTGCCCTCCCGCCGGTAGCTCGATCACCGTCTGCAAGGCGCTGCATGGGTCGAGGCCGGCCCCCACCTTCCCGGAGAGCCCCCCGCCCCGTGCCAGCGCTGCCGGAAGGTCGAGACTGCCATTGCGCCCCAGGAATTCCGTCCGGTCGCCCGTCCAGGCCAACTGTAGCCCGCCCAGGTCGGCGAACGCAACGCGGCCGCCGAACTCCTCATTCCAGGCGTTGCGCGCCAGCATCGCCCCGTTATCCGGTTCGATCGAGGTGACGATGAAGGGAGCAGATGCGCCCCGCGAAAACCCCAGGACCCACTCGACATAGGCCGTCACGGAGAGCGATCGGGGGCGGCCCGAGCGGTTTTCAATCGCAAGCCGTGAGATTTTGATCGGATCCGCGAGGGGCACGAACTGCAGCAGGTTGAGCGCGATCCCGTGGCTCTCATGTTCGAAGCGGCTGTATCCCTGACCGTGGCGGGCGACGTAGGGCCACTCTTCCCGGATGGGCAAGGCCATCGGACCCCAAATCTCACCCGTCTCTTCGTCTCGTATGTAGATCGCCTCGCCCGGCGGATCGCTGACAGGGTCGTTCGACCAGGGGGTGAGCTGGTTTTCACGGCTATTCTCAGACCAGGTGTAGCCCGAGCCCGACTCCGAGACCTGGAAGCCGAAGGAAGGATTGGCAACCACGTTGATCCAGGGTGCCGGCGTCCACTGTCCCTCCCCGAGTATGCTCACATATTCGCGCCCCTCCGCGGCAAAGCCGCCCAGGCCGTTGAAGAATTCGAGCTGGGGCCGCGGGGGGGGAATTTCGATGGGGGGCTTGACCGAAGAGAGAGGCCGCGGGGGCCGGGGAGCGGACTCGGGGCGCCGGAGGCGGACGACCTGCTCCGCCAGCGTGCCCTGGCGGGAAAGCAGCACGGCCCGCGCCGCCGTGTGCAGAAGATCGCGGTCCCCGGGCGAGAGGAGATCCCCGCGCAGGATAAAAACGCCTCCGGGGGGGTCGTGGCGTGGGTGGCGGGAAGAGGTCTGGCTGGTGCGGACGAGCGCCTCGAGAACTGCCTGAAGATCCTGTTCATAGCTGGGGCCCTGCTCATTCAAGATGACCAGGTCCACCGCTAGTCCTTTCATTCGCCAGTATTCGTGGGCGCGCAGGAGCTGCCGAACGATCTCGCGGTCCTCAGCATGGTCGATGCGAACGAGGATGATCGGGAGGCCGCCCGAAATCCCGTGTGCCCACAGGGCAGAGGGGCCCCGCGCGTTTCGCTGGAGAACGTCGGAGGGGGCACGCAGCGTGGGGTCGGCATAAAGAATCCGTGTGGCGAGACGTTGAAAAAGGTGTGCCTCCTCGGTGTCGATGTTCAAATGGCGCAGCTGGACCTGCGCCTGAGTCCAACACAGCGTGGCTGTGCGTTCAAAGGTGGCGGGTTCGCGGTATTTGTCGGCGAGGATGAGAACCTTCTCGCGCGTGGATGCCACCAGTGTCGAGAAGGTCGCGCGGGCCGTGGCACCCGGAGGCAAGCGGACCCGACGGCGAAGGCTGAAGATGGGATCGAGCACCGAGCCGACGGCATTGGAGAGGGGGCGACCCTCGTGGACGGCAGCCGCATTGCGGATGGTGCGGCCGCGGCCGATGAACCGTGCGCGATCGGTCTCGTACTGAACGGCGCCCATGGTTGGTCCCGCGACGTTGGCCACATGCGCCGCCCAGATCCGAGGCTCTTCGAGCGAACGGGGCCGGCGCGTGGCGACCAGCGCTTCGAGACGCGGAATGAACTCGGTCTGGACGAACAGATTGGAGAAGGCAGGGTGGGCGGCGTCCGTGGCGGGCGGCGCCAGCACGATCTCTGCATAGGAGGTCAGCTCGATCTGCCGTGTGCGCGTGCCTAGGTTTGTAACGGACAGCTGGCGGACCTCCGCGTCGTCCTCGGGCGAAACGACCACCTCGAGCGTCGTGCTGATGGCCCCATCGCGCCGGCGGATCTCGGCGCGGTCTTCGGAATAGACCACCTCATACGTGTCGGGCTCGACGCCGCCCGGCTGATATCCCGCCGACCAGACTACGCCGCTGTGCACATCGCGCAGAAAGATGTAGCTTCCCCATGGGTCGCGCGTCGGGTCTTCCCGCCAGCGTGTGACGGCGAGGCCCAGCCAGCGGCTGTAGCCGGAGCCCGCACTGGTGAGCATCACCACGTATTGCCCGTTGGAGAGCAAATGGGTGCGGGGTGTCGGATCGTGAGGGGATTGGAAGCGTCGGAGCACCGGCGGGACGAAGTCCCGCACGTGCCGCTGCGTCCCCACCTCCTCGGCACGGGGCCGGGCCACGGCCACACCCCGAGGCATCTGTTCCTGCAGCAGCAGCTCGGTGGCCTGGACCATCGGTTCGGCGTGAAACCGTTCCCGCATCGCCCCGGCATGGAGGACGTTGGCCAGCGCCACCACCGTCATCCCCTGGTGATGCGCCATGTAGGCGCGCACGATGGTTACCGCTTTTCCCTCCGGCAACCGCGCGCCCGTGTAATCCAGCGCCTCGTAGAAACCATAGCGCCCCAAAGCGCCGGCTTTAGCCAGGCGCGCGAAGTTGTGCGCCGCCGAGACGGGATCGACCATGGCCGCCAGCGCCGTCGCGTAAGGGGCGATCACCAGATCTTCGGAGAGGCCGCGCTTTAAGCCCAGGCCGCGGACGCCAAAACTGGAGTACTGGTAGGTGAGATCCAGGTCCTGCACGCTGTAGGCGGATTCCGAGGCTCCCCACGGCACTCTCTGCTCCTCGCCGTAGCGGATCTGCCGCTGAACGATGAGACGCGCGGTCTGCTCGAGGAGGCTCCCGGCGGGCGCATGCATCACCAGCTCCGGCATCAGATACTCGAACATCGATCCGGACCAGGACACCAGCGCCGAACCTCTCCCGACGGGAGTCAGGGCCCGACCCAGCCGAAACCAGTGCCAGGGCGGAACGTCGCCCCGGGCGATGGCGATGAAGCTGGCCAGCCGGGCTTCGGAGGCGAGTAGGTCGTAATAGCCCGGATCGAGGCGTCCGTCGGGGAGCCGGTAGCCGATGGCAAAGAGCTTTCGCGCCGGATCGTAGAGAAAACCAAAATCCATCCCCTCCAGCATCTCTCCCGCCATCCGCGCCAGGGCGGTGGCGCGGCGGCAGAGCTGGGCGGCGGAGGCGGCGGACCGCTGCAGGGCTTCGATCAGCCCATTGATCCGCGGCGGGAGATCGCCGCCCGAGAGGCCACTTTGAAACGCTTGGACTTCCCTGAGGATAGCTTCGTATCGGTCTGGGGCTCCGGAGAG
>JACPWV010000059.1 GCA_016196905.1 Chloroflexota bacterium
AGCTTCTTGAGGGCCAGCACCTTAGTCATAGCCGCGGTGAGGGTGGTCTTGCCGTGGTCCACGTGGCCGATGGTCCCCACGTTGACGTGGGGCTTGTCGCGCACGAACTTTTCTTTGGCCATGTTATGAATCCTCCTTCCCCTATGCGGGTTGGCGCTCCCGGGTGCCGGGGATGGTCTCTGCCATCGCGGCGGGGAGCTCGGCATAGTGATCGAATTCCATGGTGAAAGTGCCGCGGCCCTGGGTCATAGAACGCAAGGCGGTGGCGTAGCCGAACATCTGGGCCAGGGGCGCGAGGGCCCGAATGACCTGGGTCCCACCCCGCGGCGCCATACTCTCGATATGGGCTCGGCGAGCGCTCAGATCCCCGATCACATCCCCAGTGAACTCCTCGGGCACCACCACCTCCACCTTCATGATGGGCTCGAGCAGGAGCGCTCCAGCACGGGCCAAGCCGCTGCGCACCGCGCTGGAGGCGGCGATCTTGAAGGCGATCTCGCTGGAGTCCACTTCGTGGTACGATCCGTCGACTAAAACGACACGAATATCCACCACCGGATACCCCGCCACGACGCCACTATCCAGGGCCTGCAGCACGCCCTTCTCTACAGCGGGGATGAACTCCTTGGGCACCGCGCCGCCCACGATGCGATTCTCGAAGACAACCCCCTCGGCACGCCCCAGCGGCTCCATCTCCAGCCAGACGTGGCCGTACTGGCCGCGGCCGCCGGTTTGGCGGATGTAACGGCCCTCCACCCGCAAGGGGCGGGTGATCGTCTCGCGATAGGCCACCTGGGGCTTGCCCACGTTGGCCGAGACGCGGAACTCGCGCAGCATGCGATCCACCAGTACCTCCAGGTGCAGCTCGCCCATCCCAGAGATGAGCGTCTGCCCGGTCTCGGCATCGCTGCGCACGCGGAAGGTGGGATCCTCCTCAGCCAGGCGCCCCAGCGCTTCGCTGAGTTTGTCCTGATCGGCCTTGGAGCGCGGCTCGATGGCCACCGAGATCACCGGCTCCGGGAATTTGATCGATTCCAGAACGATGGGGGAATCGGGATCGGTCAGGGTGTCACCGGTGAAGGTGTTCTTGGGACCTACCACTGCGGCGATATCTCCCGCGAAAACGGCTTCCACCTCCTCGCGCTTATCGGCGTGCATGCGCAACAGGCGGGCCACCCGTTCCTTTATATTCTTTGAGGAGTTTAGGATATAGCTGCCCGACTCGATCGCCCCCGAGTAAACGCGGAGATAGGCCAAGCGGCCCACATAAGGATCGGAGACGATCTTGAAAGCCAGACCGCAGAAAGGGGCGCGCTCGTCCGCCGGCCGGGATTGCTCCTCGCCCGTGAGGGGATTTGTCCCCTGCACCGCCGGGATATCCCGCGGCGAGGGGAGGTAATCGACCACCGCATCCAGCAGAGGCTGAATACCCTTGTTGCGCAGCGCAGCGCCGCACAGCACCGGGACCAGCTTACCGGCCAACGTGGCCCGCCGGAGCGCGGCCCGGATCTCCGCGTGGCTGATCTCCTCACCCTCCAAAAATTTCAGGGTGAGGGCATCGTCGGTCTCGGCGATGCGCTCCACCAGGAGCTCGCGCTGTCGCTTCAGTTCCTCCCGCATCTTAAAAAGAGGAGCCTCGAGGGACTGCACGACTGCGTCGACAAAATCCTCGGGAGTGACGATTACGAACTCAGGGCTTAAACGCAATCGTATCTCACGAGTACCCGATTCATCGATATAGATTCTCGCCTCGCGGGAGATAAGCTCGACCACCCCTTGAAACTTCTCCTCGCTGCCGATAGGGTGCTGCACCGCGACCGGGTTGGCCTCCAGACGCTCCACCATCATCTGCATGGTGCGCTCTAGGTCGGCCCCCGGCCGGTCCATCTTGTTGACGAAGGCGATGCGCGGGACGCCGTAGCGATCGGCCTGATGCCAAACCGTCTCGGATTGGGGCTCCACCCCGGCCACCCCATCGAAGACAACAACGCCTCCGTCTAGGACCCGCAGGGAGCGCTGCACCTCCACCGTGAAATCGATGTGCCCGGGCGTATCGATGATGTTGATCTGGTGCTGAGCGGCGCCGTCCAGCGGCCAGTAGCAGGTGGTGGCGGCCGCGGTGATGGTGATACCCCGCTCCTTCTCCTGGGGCATCCAGTCCATGGTGGCGGTGCCCTCGTGCACCTCGCCGGTACGATGGATCTTGCCGGTGTAGAACAGGATACGCTCGGTGATGGTGGTCTTGCCGGCGTCGATGTGGGCGATGATCCCAATATTTCTGATTTTGTCTAACGGATACTCGCGTGGCATTCGATTCCCCTGTCCGTTGTTCCTTGCCACTTAACCTTTCTTACCTTTCGGTTGCTTTTGGAAGCCTAGAGGTGGCTTTGGCTTCTCGATCTCGAATGCTAATTCCCGATAAACTCCCGTCTCAGCAATAGCTTTTTGCCACGAATCGGCCTCGTAGTCGTAGCCTGTCATCAGAATTGGCGAATTTGGTATCTTTGCACCCCTTTGTACGATAGTTCTTAGATGATGCGCTGCTAGTCGGCAGACTGCATCACCTCGAGCTTCGTCAGATAATTCCCGAAGGCCCTTCGCCACAATAAGTGACCGTGATACCCGAACTGTGACAGAGCCCCTTTGGCCGTCAAGTTCGATCTCAAAATCGACTTCTTCAAAATCTCCGCGAGTTTTAGTTGGCCGATACTCGACAAAACGCTGCAAAGCTCTCATCGACACTGTTACCATCGATAGTGGGCGAAGGCCTTGTTGGCCTCGGCCATGCGATGGGTGTCCTCCCGCTTCTTGACCGCGCCCCCCGTGTTCTGGGCCGCATCCCACAGCTCGGCGGCCAGTTTCTCCGCCAGGGACTTTCCCGGCCGGCCGCTGGCAGCCTGGATCAGCCAGCGGATGGCCAGCGCTTGGCGGCGGTCCCCCCGGATCTCGATGGGGATCTGGTAGGTGGCACCACCCACCCGCCGCGGACGCACCTCCAAGACCGGGGTGGCGTTGCGCACCGCCTGATTGAAAACCTCGAAGGGGTTCTGGCGGTGGCGCTTCTCGATCACGTCGAAGGCGGCGTAGACGATGCGCCGGGCCAGGCTCTTCTTCCCCTGTTGCATCACGCGGCTGACGAAACGAGAGAGCAATTCGCTATTGTATTTCGGATCCGGCTCCACCGGCCGGCGAACCACCAGCCCGCGTCTGGGCATAGACCTCTCCACGCAACCTTCCCCGTCGGGTCGGGACAATTCAAGAAGACTAGAGCTCTAGTCTTCTTAACCGAGCGCCCCCGTTTGGCCTGGCTCTATTCTTCGAGCGCTGTCGTAGCCGCGGCCCCGACGCGCGGCTGCTTGGTGCCATACTTGGAGCGCCCCCGGCGGCGGTTCTCTACGCCGCCTGCATCCAGGGCACCCCGCACAATGTGATAGCGCACACCGGGCAGGTCCTTGACTCGCCCGCCGCGGATCAGCACCACGGAATGCTCCTGCAAGGCGTGGCCCTCGCCCGGGATATAGGCGGTGACCTCGATGCCATTGGTCAGCCGCACCCGGGCTACCTTGCGCAGAGCCGAGTTAGGCTTCTTGGGGGTGACCGTCCGCACCAGAGTGCAAACACCCCGTTTCTGGGGCGACCCCTCCCCTCTAACGATCCGCTTGCGCAAGGCGTTGTAGCGGAAACGCAGAGCGGGGGCCTTGCTCTTCCGCCCCTTGTTCTTGCGCCCTTTACGGATCAACTGATTAATGGTGGGCACTCTGTAACCCCTTCTTTCAGGCCAAGGCCCTTTCCCCGCCGGGGGGAAGGGCCTGGACGAACTCGAAAACCCCCGTTCCTCCAAACCGACAAAAACTGACTATAGCATGGATTCAAATCCCTGTCAAGAAATGGCGCCTCGGCCTAAGGCCGCTCTGGCCCGCCGAAGCCCAGGCCCAGGGCCGCTCGCGCCCGTTCGGCTGAGGAGTCATCCTTACCAAACTGGACCCATTTGCCGTGCTCATCCATGACCTCCACCGAAAGGGCCAGGCTTTGCAGCTCCTTGACCAGCACCATGAAGGACTCGGGCACGCCGGGTTCTAGGATCGGCTCACCCTTGACGATGGCCTCGTAGGTCTTGACCCGCCCGGTCACATCGTCGGACTTGATGGTGAGCATCTCCTGGAGGGTGTGGGCTGCCCCGTAGGCTTCCAAGGCCCACACCTCCATCTCGCCGAAGCGCTGGCCGCCAAACTGGGCCTTCCCGCCCAGGGGCTGCTGGGTGACCAGCGAATAGGGGCCGGTGGAACGGGCGTGTACTTTGTCCTCCACCAGGTGGGCCAGCTTCATCATATTAATAACCCCCACGGTAACCGGGTGGTCGAAGGGCTCCCCGCTGCGACCATCATAGAGAATGGCCTTCCCGCTGATGGGCAGCGGCCAGCCTGTCTC
>JACPWV010000060.1 GCA_016196905.1 Chloroflexota bacterium
GGCCGATCTCCTGGTGCAGGAGTGCGCGCTTCAGAGGGGCAGTCGCGACCCTAGGACCGCGACCCACTGCAGCCCTGAAGACGCCGGCGAAGTGGCTGCCCAGGCGGGCGTGAAAGAACTGCTCTTGGTGCACTATCCCGACACTATGGCGCGCGACCCGGAGGCGGCTCTGGCCCGAGTGCGCAAATACTTCGCGGGCCCGGCGCGCTTAGCGCGCGATGGGGAAGTCATTGCGCTCTGACGCTTGCTCCTGGGCTATGCGCCCAGGGATACCCGAGGCCTTTCCTCGGAGTCGCGTGTCGGTTCGGCCCCGCCAGCCTGGTCGATGCCCTGGCTTCAGGTAATGGCTTGCAAGCCCTCTTGACAGAACATCGGGAACGTGCTATACTGCGCGTCAAAATCGCTAAAGACTGGGAACGGGAATAGTAGGTTCCGCCCGAGCCCTCTCAGAGAGCCGGGGAAGGGTGCGACCCGGCAGGGAAGCGGGATCGAATGGTCCCGGGAGTCTCCGGGCGAACGTCCGCCTAAGGCGGCCCAGTAGCTCAGGACGGAATCGCCTCCGTTATCGTGGCGGGAGCATCTCCGCCTAAGGCGGACGTGCTCCACAGAGTGATCCGCCTCTGGCGGGTGAGTCATCCGCCCCCGGCGGGTAACCAGGGTGGCACCGCGAGGTCAATGAGCCCTCGTCCCTAGAACGAGGGCTTTTGGTTTGTTACAGCGGGTGGACAGTCGACTCCTGGGTCGAGCCGAACGCGTGCGAGATCGAAACTCAGTACTCAAGGTGAAGGCGGAGGTGTAGGATGAAGCGAACGGGGGACGATTGGTCGAGGCCGCGTCCCGATCGGGCCGAGGATCGAGAGTGCCGCGGTGCATGAGCGCATCGGCCAAAAATCGATAAGAAGGAGAAAATTTGATGGAAGCGACGAAGATCCAACTGAGTGAAAAAGAAACGCCCCGCCAGTGGTACAACATCCAGGCCGACTTACCCTTCGAGCTGCCGCCCGTCATCCATCCCGGAACGGGGAAGCCCATCGGCCCCGACGACCTGGCCCCGCTCTTTCCCATGGCTTTGATCCTGCAGGAGGTCAGCCGCGAGCGGTACATCGATATCCCCGAGCCGGTGCAGGAGATTTATCGGCTCTACCGGCCCACCCCCTTGTATCGGGCTCGTCGCCTGGAGAAGGCCCTCGACACACCTGCCCACATTTATTACAAGTACGAAGGAGTGAGTCCCCCGGGCAGCCACAAGCCCAATACCGCCATCGCCCAGGCCTTCTACAACAAGGAGGAGGGGGCCAAGCGCTTGAGCACCGAGACCGGGGCGGGCCAGTGGGGCAGCGCCCTGGCTTTCGCCTGCAACCTGTTCGGCCTCGAGTGTCAGGTCTTCATGGTCAAGGTCAGCTACAACCAAAAGCCCTATCGGCGCGTGCTCATGGAGACTTGGGGGGCCGAGGTGATCCCCAGCCCCAGCCCCCGCACCAAGGCCGGCCGCGACGTGCTGGCCCAGGACCCGAATTCGCCCGGCTCCTTGGGGATCGCCATCAGCGAAGCGGTGGAGGCCGCGGTGACCACGCCGGGCAGCAAATATTCGCTGGGCAGCGTGCTCAACCACGTGCTGATGCACCAGACCGTGGTGGGGCTAGAGGCGAAGCGTCAGTTAGAGATGGCCGGGGACTACCCCGATGTGGTGGTGGGCTGCATCGGGGGCGGCAGCAACTTCTCCGGCTTCGCCTTGCCCTTCGTGCGCGACAAGATCGTGGAGGGAAAGAAGACGCGCATCATCGCCGTGGAACCCACCGCCTCCCCCAGCCTGACCAAGGGTTTATACACTTACGATTTCGGGGACACGGCGCGCACCACCCCCCTGATCAAGATGTACACCCTGGGCCACACCTTCATCCCCGCCCCCATCCATGCCGGCGGCCTGCGCTATCACGGGATGGCCCCCATCGTCTGCGCGCTGTACGATCACGGCATCATCGAAGCCGTGGCGCTCCCTCAGGTGCCTGTCTTCGAGGCCGCAGTGCGCTTCGCCCGCGCCGAGGGCATCGTCCCGGCGCCCGAATCGGCCCATGCGGTCAAGGTGGTCATCGATGAAGCGCTGCGCTGCCGAGAGTCGGGCGAGCGCAAAGTGCTGGCCTTCAACCTGAGCGGGCACGGCTTCTTCGACCTGGCCGCCTACGAGGAGTACTTTGCGGGGAAGTTGCAAAACTACGAATACCCGGAGGAGAAGGTCAAGGAGGCCCTACAGGCCTTGCCCCAACTGGCGCTCTAGCAATCCAGGAGCCCCGAACTGGCGGGGCCCCTGAGTTTTTAACCCAGGTGCTCAATTCGGACGAACCGACACCTCTCGAGCACTCGGTCGGCGACAGCGCCGTCGTAGCAAGTAGCCGTCCTGGTCGGGGAATCGACAGACATAAACATCTCGTGTGGCCTTCGAAAGAAAAGCAGGAACAGTGAGGTGGTATAATGAGAGGAAGCGACGCCTTTTTGAGGATGTGAGAACGGGATGGATGCCGAGACCCTATCTCTACAGTTCGTCCCCGCCGAGCAGGTGATCCTGCACGAGGGGGTCGAACCCCGGCGGGTGAGCGAGCTGATCCAACGCCTGCGCAGCGATGGGTTGCTGAAAAACCCACCGGTGGTGGCACCCATCGGTGAGCGCTGGGTGGTGCTGGACGGGGCCACCCGAGTAACCGCGCTCCAGGAAATAGGGGCCCGTCACCTTTTGGTGCAGGTGGTGGACCCCCAGCGGCCGGGGTTGGAGGTCAGCACCTGGCACCACCTCGTCACCGGGCTGAAACCGGCGGACCTTCGCGACCAACTCTCGCGCATATCGGGAGTGCGCCTTTCGGAGCATGCCGGGGAGGCAGAGGCGCAGCGCCTTCTGGAGGAGCGGCGCTTGTTGTGCTATCTGGTCCTGCACCA
>JACPWV010000061.1 GCA_016196905.1 Chloroflexota bacterium
AGCCGGTCAAGAGCTGGGCAGCGATGCCGCACAGCCCGGCCACGATCAACAGAACCAGCACACCTACAATGTCCATGGATCCAACCCCCTTTCAGTGTAGCGTGATCAGCCGAGAACCCACCAATTATAACCGAAAAACAACCTCTTTGGTTACGCCCCGTTTGCGAACACCCGGATTTCGTGCTAACATCGCACCGGGCGGTCGGATCGTACCGCGCTGAAGGCGCCTCGCGGCGCCCTCTTTATGAAAGCCGACCACAGGAGGGCCATGGACCGTCCACTGCGCATCTTTTACCTGGCCGCTGAGGTGGTGCCTTTCGCCAAGACCGGGGGCCTGGCGGATGTGGCCGGTGCGTTGCCTAAAGCCCTCAGCGCCTTGGGCCACGATGTGCGCGTTTGCCTGCCCCGCTACGGGCGGATCGGCCTCGAGAGGTTCGGCTTGCGCCCCGTGCTAGGCCCTTTCCCGGTGCCCTTGGACGAAGCTCACCGGGAGGCGTCCATCTTAGAAAGGCAGGTGGCCGACCAAGTGCCAGTCTATTTCGTGGAGAACGCCCATTTCTTCGATCGGGACGGGATCTACATGTACCCCGACGATGCGGAGCGCTTCATTTTTTGGTGCCGGGCCGCCTTGGAGATGCTGAAGCGGCTCAACTGGCGGCCGGACATCATCCACTGCAACGACTGGCACACCGCCATCGTTCCCAACTGGCTCAAGACGATCTATCGAGCGGAACCCTTCTTCGGCTCGACGGCGACGGTCTATACCATCCACAACCTGGCCTATCAAGGCATCTTCGGCTACCGCGTGCTGGAGATCGCCGGGCTGGACGAGTACGGCTTCCTGTATCACCCCGATCTCACTCACCTTAATGAGGTGGTCGATTTCATGGCCCGGGGGATCCGTTTCGCCGATGTAATCAACACCGTCAGCCCCACCTATGCGAGAGAGATCCTCACTTCCGATTATGGAGAGAGGCTCGACCCCCTTCTGCGCGATCGTCAGAATCGGCTCTTGGGCATCCTCAACGGCATCGACACCGAGGCCCTCGACCCCAGGCGGGATCCCCATATCGCGCGACATTTCGATATCGAGCATTTGGAGCAGCGCGCCGAGAATAAAAGAGCCCTCCAAGAGGAGGCCGGCCTTCCAGTGGATCCCCGACGCCCGCTGATCGGGGCCATCTCCCGCCTCACCGACCAGAAGGGCTTTGACCTTTTGAGCCAGGTGCTGGAGGCGATGCTTTCCCATCTGGGGATCCAATTCGTCTTGTTGGGCACCGGCGAGGAGCACTACCACGAGATGTTCAGCCGCCTAGCCGAGCGCCACCCCCAGCAGTTCAAAGCTTTCCTCACCTTCAACACCCCCCTGGCCCAGCGCATCTACGCCGGGACGGACATGTTCCTGATGCCCTCTCGCTTCGAGCCCTGCGGGCTGGGGCAGATGATCGCCATGCGCTACGGCAGCGTGCCCATCGTACGCCGCACCGGCGGCCTGGCCGATACGGTGGAGGATTACGATTCCCGCAGCGGCGGCGGAAGCGGCTTCGTCTTCCAGGCCTACGATGGGTTGGCTCTCCACGCCGCCGTAGTCCGCGCGGTGGAGATCTATAGGCACCCGGAGATCTGGCGGGGGCTGATGCGGCGCGGAATGGGTAAGGACTACTCCTGGGGTGCATCGGCCCAAAAGTACGTCGATCTCTATCGCCAGGCGCTGCGTTTGGCGGCCGAGGAACGCGCCGCCCAGGTCGCAGCCTCTTAAAGCGGACACATGTCCATCCTCCAGTTGCCCCAGCGGGTGGAGGCGCTCCCCCATGCCGAGCGTCGCCTCTTCGAGCGTCTCTACCATCTCTCCACTACCCAGGGCACCCTCCGCCCGCCGGAGGCCATGCGCCCCTGGATCGAGAAGCACTTCGGCAAGCTGGAGGCGGTCCTCCAGCAGCACATCCTCAAGGTGACCAACGTGATCACCTGGGAGGGGGCGCTCTTCAACGAGCTGCGTTCGCAGCGGCCCATGGAGGCGCGAATGGACTCCGCCGACGTGCAGGAGGAGATCGAGAATTCGCGGGGGGATCCCTTCTGCCGGCCGCTAGAAGGCACCCCCGAGGATTCTTTTGGCCGCGTGCGGGGCGCGCATTCGATCACCGCCAGCAACATCGCCAAGTACGATGGCTTTCACGGACTGGTAATCTACGAGGAGCACCATCCGCTGCGCTTCACGCGGGAGGCGGTGGCCGACTATCTGGACACTGGACTGGCCTGGGCTCGGCGTGCCCTGCAGATCGATCCCCAGGCGAAATATTATTGCTTCATGTGGAATTGTCTATGGAAGGGGGGAGCTTCTATTATACACGGCCACGCCCAAGTGGCGCTGACTCGGGGGATGCACTACGCCAAGGTGGAGGGACTGCGCCAGGCAGCGATCTCCTATCGTCAGGCGCATGGCTCCAATTATTTCGACGATTTATTCCGCATGCACTATGCTCTAGGTTTAGGCCTCGAGCGAGGCACGACGCGAGTGATGGTCTCCCTCACTCCGATCAAGGAGAAAGAGCTTTGGTTGCTCGATGGCGAACTGGGGCCCGATCTAAAAAGCGCGATTTACGAGGCCCTCGATGCCTACGTACAGCGAATGGGCGTAAGCGCCTTCAACCTATTCTTGGCCCTGCCCCCCCTGGTACCGACGGAGGAGGATTGGTCCACTTTTCCCGTCTTGGTGCGCTTAGTCG
>JACPWV010000024.1 GCA_016196905.1 Chloroflexota bacterium
GGGGTCTGATCGGTGACCAGGTCGGGCACCACCCCACGCGCAGCTAACTCGGGATACACCTCGGCCGCATTCCCGATCAACCCGATGGAGCGAGGCTCCTGGCTCGCTCGGGCCTCCTCAACCAGGGTCATGGCTTCCTCTAGATCATCGACCACTTTATCTAGATAGCCAGTGCGCAGGCGGCGCTGGGCGCGGGCCGGGTCCACCTCCACGATCAAGCCGATCCCTTCGTTCATGCTGATGGCCAGGGGCTGGGCGCCGCCCATCCCGCCCAGGCCCGCGCTCAACACGAAGCGCCCTTTTAGGCTTCCCCCGAAGTGGGCGCGAGCGGCGGCAGCCAGAGTTTCATAAGTCCCTTGGAGGATGCCCTGTGTTCCGATATAGATCCAACTCCCCGCGGTCATCTGGCCGTACATCATCAGACCCTGGCGGTCCAGCTCATCGAAAACCTCCTGGGTGGCCCAAGCGGGAACCAGGTTGGAGTTGGCCAAAAGGACTCGCGGGGCAGCAGGGTAAGTGCGAAAGACCCCCACCGGCTTCCCGGATTGGACCAGCAGGGTCTCGTCGTTTTCGAGGTCCTGGAGGGCGCGGACCAGAGCCTCGAAAGCCTCCCAGTTGCGGGCGGCCTTTCCTCGCCCGCCGTAGACGATAAGCTCCTCTGGCCTCTCAGCCACTTCCGGGTCCAGATTGTTCATCAACATGCGCAACGCCGCCTCCTGGCCCCAGCCCCGGCAAGAGAGCTGGGTGCCGCGCGGCGCGCGCACCACTCGCTTCATGGATGCCTCCATTGCGACGCCGAGGCTGGTACGCTATGCCTCCGCAATAAGGGCACGCTCCACCCGCTGTACCAAATCGCCACCGGCCACCAGTTGGCGGACGGCCTCGATGTAGGGATAGAGGGCCGCGTCCCGCTCCAGGAAGGGGACCTGTTCGCGAACTGCCTGATAGGCGGGATCGGTCCCTTGGCCCAGCCGCAACGTTTTACCCTCGCGCCGAAAATCGATGGCCTGGGCGACGGCCAACAGCTCGATGGCGATCATCGTCTCCACGTTGGCCAGCACCTGGCGGGCCTTGAGCGCAGCGGTGGGCCCCATGCTCTGGTGATCCTCGGTGTTGGCCGAGGTGGGGATGTTGTCGGCGCTGGCGGGATGCGACAGCACTTTGTTTTCGGAGGCTAAGGCCGCTGAAGTGTACTGGACCATCATGAAGCCCGAGTTTAACCCTCCCTCCCGGGTCAGGAAAGGGGGTAGAAGACCCTCATTGAGGGCCTCGTCCAACAAGCGCGCCAAGCGACGCTCGGAGATGTTGCCCAGTGCGGTGAGTCCCAGCGCCAGGAAATCCAGGGCTAGAGCCAAGGGCTCCCCATGAAAATTCCCCCCGGAGAGAACCTGAGGGCGATCGCCCTCCCAGAACACCAGGGGGTTGTCGGTGGCGGAGTTGAGCTCGATCTCCGCCACCCAGCGCAGATAGGCCACCACATCGCGCACCGCACCGTGAACTTGAGGGATACAGCGTAAACTATAGGCATCCTGGACGCGCCGCCGAGCTTGGGTGCGCACCAGTTGGCTGCCCCGCAACAGCCGCCGCAGATAGGCAGCGCACTCGATGAGACGCGGATGGGGGCGAACCTCGTGCAAGCGGGGATCGAAGGGCTCGGGCGTGCCCCCCAGCGCCTCCAGACTCAGCGCCCCTGCGATGTCGGCCGCCCGCATTGTATTCTCGGCTGCCCCAACCAGGAGCGTCCCCAGGGCGGTCATCAACGCCGTTCCGTTGGTGAGGGCCAGCCCTTCCTTGGCTTCCAACTCCAGAGCAACAAGCCCGGCCCGGCGCAAGGCCTCAGCACCCGACAGCCGCTCTCCCCCGTAGAAGGCCTCCCCTTCACCGATAAGGACCAGGGCCATGTGGGCCAAAGGGGCCAGATCCCCACTGGCCCCCAAGGAGCCCTTGGCCGGGATCACGGGGTGAACGCGGCGATTGAGAAGCTCGACCAGGGCGGTCAAAGTACGCCAGCGCACCCCCGAATATCCCTTGGCCAAGGTGTTGGCCCGGATCAGAGTGGTGGCCCGCACCGCCACCTCATCCAGAGGCGGGCCCACCCCCACGGCATGGCTGAGTAGGATGTTGCGCTGCAACGCGGCGCTCTGCTCTGAAGAGATGATGCGATCGGCGAAGTGGCCGAAACCCGTCGTGATCCCATAGGCCACCTCTCCCCTCTGAAGCAGGGTCTCCACCGCTCGGCGGCTTCCCTCGACCCTGGCGCGCGCAGCCTCTGCCAGATCCACCCGAGCGCCATCGCGGGCCACGGCCAGCACTTGCTCCAGCGCCAGGCCATCGCCATCGATCGTGACGCGCTCCATAGCGGCCTCATTATACCACCACCATCAACAAAAAGGCCGTCCCTTAAAATCGGAACGGCCTAGCCCACTGCGAGAATCGATTACGCCGCGCTCTCCTTGCGCTCTCCGTTCAAATAACGCTTGATCTCCTCACGGGATCGTCGCCAACTTTCCACCAACGCCGAGTCGGAGCGCTTGACCATACCGACTGTACGCCGCGAGCATGCCGCACATCCCAAGGAAGCTTTGTAGCCGCCAGGATTGCAGTTCAGACAGCCGCACAGGCGGATCATCATCAGCGAGAAGGCCAGGCTGTCCTCGTGGGTTTCGGGCAGGTTGGCGATGTGTTCGGCCAGGCCATGCCACTTCTCGCGGCGGAGGTCGACCAGGTTGGGCACAGCCCAGTGGGGGAAGAGAATCTCCGTCTCGGGTTTGAAGTAGGCGCTCTTCATGGTCTCCTCTCTCAGGTGCTCTCCCTCAAAGAAGGGGGCTAGTCAACCTCACCTCCATGGGAGAATTACTATTCAAATTCTATGATACTTTAAAGAGCATGTCAAGGCATCATCTGAACATTATAGATACTTATAATATTATAGATACTTTCCCAGGAGCCCCGGCCGCCCATGTCTAACCCTTTTTAGGAACCTTTCCGCCGCCTCGAGATCGGGATCCCCCCGCCGCCTCAGGAGCTCCACGGTTCGCTGCATGTCCTCGACCGCCCGCGCGCGATCCCCGCTCTCGAAGTAGAGACTGGCCCGGCCCCACAGGGCGCGGGCTACCTCGCGGGAGTCTCCCTGGGCTTCCCAAAGATCCAGCGCACGCTGGTAGGCCTGAAGGCCTTCGCCCCACCGTCGTAACCCCTGATAGGCCTGCCCCAAGCCGGACCAAGCCCGGGCCTCCCCAGCTCGGTCTCCGCCCCCCTGGGCGATCTCCAATGACTTTTGCAGGAAGACCACCGCCCGTTGGTGATCCTCGCGCTCCTGGTGTACTTGCCCCAAACCGAGATAGGCCCCAGCCATTCCTCGAGCATCGTCCAACGCTTCCCAGATGGAGAGGGCCTGGCGATAGCTGGCTACAGCTTCCTCCCATTTGTCCTTGGCCAGGTAAGCCCTGGCTAAATGGTGAAGGGAGATGGCTGTCTCTTGTTTGTCCCCAGCCAACTCGAACATCTCCAGGCTGCGCCGATACCAGCGAATGGCCTGGTTTTGCTGAGGCAACCCGATCTGAGCCAGATGGGCGTCCCCCAGGCGGCGGCAAGCGCGCCCGGCCATGAGCGGGTCGCGCTCATCCAGCAGGGCCAAGCCTCGCTGGTAGGCGGCCACCGCCGGCGGCCAGCGGCGCTGATCGGCGTAGGCGGCCGCCAGGTTGAACAGGAGGTTCGAAAGCCGCTGAGGGTCGCCCAGGCCCTCCTCGATCTCCAACGCCCGTTGGTATAAATGCAGGGCCTCGGCCCCCCGGCCCTGTTCTTGCCGGATCACCCCCAAGTCGTTCAAAACCGCCGCCCGCAGCAACGCGGGCGCTTCCTGGCGAACCAGCTCGCTCAGGATCTGCGCGGCTTCCTCTACATCCCCACCGCGATAAAGTTCCTGAGCCCTATCGTAATCTCGCCAAAGCCCTTCCAAATAATCCTCTGGGTGGCCCATCTCACCCCGCTTCGCATCCAGACTCGGACCTTTGTGTTATTATATTGTACCTTCGCCCCCCTTGGACAAATCAACCTGGCGCGAGTAGCATTTCTTGTATGCTAGGGTTAGGTGGACGGGCCTCGAGTATGAGAAACGAGCGCAAAAACGCTCATCGCTATGCCCACATCGTGGGCTGGGGCAAGTATATTCCTGAAAAGATCGTCACCAACCACGATCTATCCAAAATCGTGGACACCTCCCACGAGTGGATCGTGACCCGCACCGGCATCGTGGAGCGCAGGGTGGCCGGGCCCAAGGAGACCACCTCCAGCATGGCCCTGGAGGCAGCCAAGCGGGCGCTGCAGGTGGCCGACATCGAGCCGCGCGATGTGGACCTGATCATCGTGGCTAGCGCCACCCCCGACCACCTCTTCCCAGCCACGGCGTGCCTGGTGCAAGACGCCCTGGGGGCCACCCGGGCCGGCGCCTTCGACCTGTCCGCGGGCTGCTCCGGCTTCGTCTACGCCTTAAGCGTGGCCAGCCCGATGATCACCGCCGGCGCCTACGACTGCGTCCTGGTCATCGGCTCGGAGACCCTCTCGCGCATTCTGGACTGGACCGATCGCAATACCTGCGTCCTCTTCGGCGACGGCGCGGGGGCTTTTGTGCTACAAGGCAGCGACACGCCAGGAGGGGTGCTCTCCTTCGTCCTGGGTTCCGATGGCTCGGGAGGCGAGCTTTTGATCGTCCCCGCCGGCGGCTCGCGCTACCCTGCTTCCTTGGAAACGATCAAAAACGGGATGCATTACGCGCGCATGAACGGTCGGGAGGTATTCCGCTTCGCCACCCGGGTCATGGGCAAAAGCGCCCTGGAGGCGATCCGCTCCGCCCAGCTCCCCCCGGAGGAGATCGATCTGTTCATCCCTCACCAAGCCAACCTGCGCATCATCAAGGCCGCAGCCAAGGATCTCAAGCTTCCCATGGAGCGCGTCTTTGTCAACCTGGACAAATACGGCAACACCTCGGCCGCCAGCGTGCCCATCGCCTTCTGTGAGGCCATCGAGCAAGACCGGCTCCACCCCGGCGATCACGTCGTGCTGATGGGTTTCGGCGCCGGGCTCACCTGGGCGGCCTCAGTGGTGGAGTGGAGGCCCCGCCTGCCCGCTCCGCGCCCCGCTCGTCGGCGAAGGGCGGTACGTAGACTGCGCTACTATTGGGCCAGGTGGACATCCCTACTGCGCCGTTGGTGGCGTCGCCTGGACACCCTGTGGGGCAGCCTCACCGGCCGCCGCCTCGAGTAGTAATTAAAGTTCGATGCACAGTACAGCGCCCAGGTCGCGAAGCCCTGGGCGCTCTTGTTTCAAGAGCGGGCTATGTAAGCCAATCAGTTTGGGATCGATTTTAGATCGCCCTCGACTGTATCGGTCAGCGGCGGTCAGCAGATCCGGCTTCGCGATACAAGCGAACCGCCGCCATAGCCAAGCCCACATAGAGCCAAAAGATGGAAACCGAGTGGGGAAAATCAAGGTTGAAGAAATAGTGGTCGAAAAGGCCGGCCACCAGCGCGCCAAAGATGGCCCCACCCAGTCCCAAAAGGTAGGCCTCTCCCTCGCCAGCGCGCGGCATCTCCCGCAACGCGTTCCACAGGTGCGCGAGAAAAATGGCCATGCTCAATAGGAAGACGCCCAGCCCGATCAGCCCCATGTTCTCGGCCATCAGCAGGTAGACGCTGGAGACGCCCACATAGAGGTCGATGGTGGGCGCTTCTTGGAAACCCACCCCGAACCAGGGGTAGCGCGAGATCAACTCCAGGGCATCGCGGTACTCCCCGAAGCGCATCTGGGTGGCCAGGTCCTGGCCGCGCAGCCCTTGGATAAAGTGAACCACATAGGTTTGACTGAGGGGCACCGCCAGGATCAACATGGCGCCCAGCGCCAGAAGCGCCAGCAAACGCCGATAGCGCAACACGCCTTGGAGAATCAGCGCAGCCGCCAAGCCCACCAACGCCCCGCGAGAGAAGGTCAAGAACAGGCATAGCCATAGGGTGGCCAGCATGACTCCCACCAGCGGGCGGGGCAGGAGCGGTCGGCGGGCGAAGAGTTGGGGGGCGGTCAAGGCACCCACCAGCACCAGCAGCCCGCCCAGGACGTTGGGGTCGATGGAGGTGGAGATGGCCCGCAGCGGCCGCGTGGGGTCGTCCTCGATGAAACGCAGCAGCCCTAAGCCGGCTGGGTAGTGAAACACGCGCAGCAGCGAAAGGAGGCTCACGCTCGTCTTCTGGGGCAAGAAATAGAGCACCGCCCCCAGCAGGGCGGATAAAGTGCCGGCTAAGATCAGCGCGGTGACGGTGCGCCGCAGCGTCTCCCTCTCCACCACGGTGTTGACCACCACGTAGAACAGGGAGATGGCCAGCAACACTTCCACAAAGTGGCGCAGCGTGTCACGGGTGAGGGGGGCGTAAGCGATGCCGGCGATGAAGGAGGCGCAGGCCAGCAGCAGGAAGCTGAGCACAGGTAGATCCAAAGGCGTAGCCACCCACTGCTCCTGGCGGTGGGTCATCACCCGAGCGAGCCATACGCCGAAAAGGCCCAACAGCGCGGCGTCTAGAAAAGTGGGGAAGAAGCCCAGGTAGAGGGGGATCGCCCCAAAGGGCAGCAAGGTGGCGACCCCCATGACCGCCCACAAGCTCACCTGGGTGCTGCGCAGCACCGCCAGCCCGGCCAGCAGGCCCAGGGCGGCCGCTAGCACAAGAGGGGGCTTCAAGAAGGCCAAGGCCAGGCCCAAAAGCAGGCTCACTCCTATGACGAGCCCGATCTTCCCAAGTTCGGTGAATTGGCCTTCTCTCAGGAACGACCTTTGGACACGCTGAGGGAGTTGCAGTCTGCCTGGCCGGGAAGTATGCCAACCACTTGTTTGATCAAGTTCTTTCGCCACTCCCACCATCAAGGTCTCCGCAACAAGGCGCGCTCCCTCCCCCAGGCGGCGACGAGCGCCCTCGTCCCGCAAAAGCTCCCGGATGCGGGAGGTGAGCGCCTCCAGGTCCTGGCGAGGGACCAGGGCGATGTTCTCTGCATCGATCAATTCGGGAGTCTGGACCAGGGGTTGGGTCGAGACGATGGGCAGCCCGTGAGCCAGGGCGGCTATCAGACTCCCGCGCCGCAGGGAGGCCCCATCGCGATACGGGAGCACGCACAGATCGGCTGCCATCAGGTGCGCCGAGACCTGGGCCGCCTCGACAAAACCCGTCCACAGCACGGCACCCTCCAAGCCCGATTGCCGAATCAGGTCGTGCACCTTTTGGGCATAGACGCTGTTGGTGGGGTCGGAGGCGCCCAGCATCCCCCCCACCATCACCAATTTGACTCTTTCCCCCCCGGCGCGCAGGCGGGCCACCGCCCGCGCCAGGAGCTGGCCGCCCTTGCTGGCATTTAAGAAACCGAAGTAAGCCAGGAGGCTCTCGTCGGGGGCAACTCCCCAGCGCCGCCGCCACTCGTCGCGTCGGTAATCGGGGGGCGGCGCGGGCGGGATGTTGCTGCCGATGGGAATCCGATAAATCGGCCGCTCTGGGCGGTATCCCCGAGCCCCCTGTTCGTCCTCGCGGTTGGTCACGATCAGCATGTCGCTGTGGCGCATGAGCATGCGGGTGGCCCAGCGGCGAAGTGGCGCGGCCTTGGGAAAAAGATAGGGCAGGCGCACATCGTGAAAGGTCACCACCCATCTCGAACTCGCTTCCCGGCGCACTCGCCGCCACCACCAGGGGAATAGATCGATGGCCGGGTGCAGGCCATAAGCGGCGGTTTGGTATTGGAGGTGCACGATGCGAGGATGCCTGCGCCCGAGCTCGCGCCCCAGGATCCGCCAGCAAGAGAAATCCCAGCGCTCCACACCAGGGTGCACCAGCGGCTCGCCCGCCTCACCCCACTGAACGGGTCCGGCCTTGGCGGAGGTGATCACCTCCACTCGCCAACCCCGCTGGATCAAGGCCCGGGCTAGCTGGCGGGTGTAATCGCCCAGGCCGCCCTGCAAGGGTGGATACTCACCGGCGATCATGCACACCACGGACTCGCCCAAAGCTCACTTCAAACCCGAACGCAGCACCGACCAGTAAGCAGCCACCCGCTGCTGGCGAAGGGCCCGTTTATGGCCGAGTATCCCTTTGAGGCCCTCCACCAGTAGCTGATACCCGTAGTTGAGGAGCAGGTACCAACGCAATAGCCCCGCTCGCCAGCGGCCATGGTGTTTGCGAAAAAAACGCAGCTTGCTGCGCTGAAAATGGATATGGCGCAGGGGCAGTACCTGCTCGCTGCTCTTCCCCTCGTGGTGAACCACGCGAGCTCGCGGGTAATAGACGATCTGCCAGCCGTGGCCTTTGGCCCGGTAGCACCAATCCAGCTCCTCGGAGTACATAAAGAACCCCTCGTCCAGGGGCCCCACCTCCTCCCAGGCTGAACGCCGAATCGTAAGGCAGGCCCCGACTAACC
>JACPWV010000073.1 GCA_016196905.1 Chloroflexota bacterium
GGTGGAGCGTTTGCGTCAGGAGGCCCAGGAGGAATGGGCGAAGCTCCAGGCCCAGAAAGAGGAAGAAACGGAGGCGATCCGGGCCCGCTATCAGGTCGATCGCGATGAGCTGCGCTCGCTGAAGGTGCTCCAGTTCCTGGGCGAGGCCCAGGCCCGCGAGCCGGAGGAAAAGTGGGGCCGCATCTTCAAAGCGGAGATGGGCGGCGAGGCCCTCTACCATATCTGCCGCAACCTCGATCTCGACGCGCTTTCCAAGGAGCTGCGCCGCGAGATCAAAATGACCCGCTCCAAGCAACGCCGACGCAAGGCCACCAAGCGCCTGCGCATCGTGGAGGCGCTGCGCAAATCGGGCAACCGCCCGGAGTGGATGGTGCTGACTGTGCTCCCGGTCATCCCGCCCGACCTGCGCCCCATGGTCCAGTTGGATGGCGGTCGCTTCGCCACCAGCGACCTGAACGATCTCTATCGGCGGGTGATCAACCGCAACAATCGGCTGAAGCGACTTTTGGAGCTGGGCGCTCCCGATGTGATCATCCGCAACGAGAAGCGCATGCTCCAGGAGGCGGTGGACTCCCTCATCGATAACAGCCGCCGCGGCAAGGCCGTATCCTCCCGGGGCAGCCGCAAGCTCAAGTCCCTCTCCGATATGCTTAAGGGCAAGCAGGGCCGCTTCCGCCGCAACCTCTTAGGAAAGCGCGTCGATTACTCCGGGCGTTCGGTGATCGTGATCGGACCCCATCTCAAGCTAGACCAATGCGGACTACCTAAGAGCATGGCCCTGGAATTGTTCAAACCCTTCGTGATGCGCAAGCTGGTGGAATATAACTACGCCCATAACGTCAAGGGCGCCAAGCGCATCATCGAACAGCAACGGCCCGAGATCTGGGAGGTGCTGGAGGAGATCGTCCGGGATTACCCCGTGCTCCTCAACCGGGCCCCCACCCTGCACCGCCTGGGCATCCAGGCCTTTCAGCCGGTCTTGGTCGAGGGCCACGCCATCCAGGTCCACCCCCTGGTGTGCGATGCCTTCAACGCAGACTTCGATGGGGACCAGATGGCGGTCCACGTCCCCCTCTCCACAGCGGCCCGTAGCGAAGCCAAGGAGTTGATGCTCTCCCGCCACAACCTTTTCCTCCCCGCCAACGGCGAGCCCACCGTGGGCCCCACCAAGGACATGGTTTTGGGCATCTTTTATTTGACCATGCAGCGGGAGGGGGCCAAGGGCGAGGGAATGGTCTTCGGCGATCTAGACGAGGTGCGCCTGGCTTACGAGCTGGGGGAGGTGGACCTGCACGCCAAGATCAGGGTGCGGACCAAGGCCATGCAGGGCAAGGCCAAGCGCACCCAGCTGCTGGAGACCACCGTGGGTCGGTGCCTCTTCAACGCCGCCCTCCCCGAGGATCTGCGCTTTAAAAACGAGGTCTTCGATAAAGCCAAGCTCAAGGCGCTGGTGGCGGAGTGCTACCGCTTGCTGGGAAAGCAGGCCACCGCCGAGATGGTGGATGTGATCAAGGAGCTGGGCTTCCGTTACGCCACCCAGTCCGGCCTGACCATCGCCATCGGGGACATCACCATCCCTCGGGCCAAGGCCGAGATCCTGGAGCAGGTGTCCCGCGAGGCGGATGAGATCCAGCGCCAGTACCGGCGTGGCCTCATCACCGCGAACGAGCAGTACATCAAGACCGTAGAGCTGTGGACCCAAGCGGTGGAAGAGATCACCACCGCGGTCGCCCGCGAGCTGGATCCCGCCGGGCCCATCCGCATCATGGCCGACTCGGGCGCCACCAAGGGCGGCTTCCAACCCGTGCGCCAGCTGGCGGGCATGCGCGGGCTGATGGCCGACCCCGCCGGGCGGATCATCGCGTTACCCATCCGTTCCAACTTCCGCGAGGGGCTCAGCGCCCTGGAGTACTTCATCTCCACTCACGGTGCGCGCAAGGGTTTAGCCGACACAGCGCTGCGCACTGCCGACGCCGGCTACCTGACCCGCCGTTTGGTGGACGTGGCCCAGGACTTGATTATCAACGCCGAGGATTGCGGTACCAAGGGCGGCATCTGGGTGCGCGCCTCCAGCGGGGAGGAGGGATTTGGAGCCACTTTGGCCGAGCGGATCCGCGGCCGCATCGCGGCGGCCAATCTGATTCATCCCCAGACGAAGAAGGTCATTCTCAAGCGTGGGGAGATGATCGCTGAGGAGCAGGCGGAGGAGATCGCCCGGGTGGGGATTCAGGAGGTCTACGTTCGCTCCGTCCTGGCCTGCCAAATGCGCCACGGCGTGTGCGCCATGTGCTACGGCGCGGATCTGGCCCGCGGCGGGCTGATCCGGCAGGGTGAGGCGGTGGGCATCATCGCCGCTCAGTCCATCGGCGAGCCGGGCACCCAGCTCACCCTGCGCACCTTCCATACCGGGGGCGTGGTGGAGGGGCAGGACATTACCCACGGCTTGCCCCGCGTCCAAGAGCTCTTCGAGGCCCGCAACCCTAAGGGCCAGGCGGTCATCGCCGATTTCGATGGGACGGTGCAGATCCTCCAGCAGCCCGATGGCTTGCGCAAGATCCGCCTGGAAGACACCCAGCTGTTTCGCGACGAGTACGAATGGCCCGGCCACCACCGACTCCTGGTGGAAGATGGCCAGGCCGTGGAGGAGGGGACGGTCTTGGCCGAGCGAGGCCAGGCCGGTTCCCCCCTCTTCAACCAGATCGTGGCCCGGGCTGGGGGCAAGGTGGTGATCAAGGAGAAGGAGAAACAGATCGTCCTCCTTCGCGAGCGACATCAGGAGGTGGAGTACGAAGTGGCCTCCGCCGCCCGCATCCGGGCAGAGTCGGGCCAACGGCTGGCAGCCGGGGAGCAGCTCACCGAGGGCCCCAAGAATCCCCATCAGATCCTGCGCATCCAGGGGCGCGAGGCCTGCCAGGCTTACCTGTTGGAGGAGATCCAGCGGGTCTACCGGTCCCAGGGGGTGAACATCAACGACAAGCATATCGAGATGATCCTCCGTCAAATGCTCCGTAAGGTGCGGGTGCGTAACCCGGGCGAGAGCGATTACCTGATCGGGGAGCTGGTGGACCGCCTCGACTTGGAGGAGACCAATCGCCGAGTGCTGGAGGCGGGCAAGCCCCCCGCCACCGGGCAGCAGGCGCTGCTGGGCATCACCAAGGCTGCCCTCAACACCGAGAGCTTCCTCTCCGCCTCCTCCTTCCAGCATACCATTAACGTCCTGGCCCAGGCAGCCATCGAGGGCAAGGTTGACGAATTGCGTGGACTCAAAGAAAATGTGATCATCGGCAAACTCATCCCGGCCGGCACCGGTTTCCGCGACGAGGAGAAAGAGGAGGCACTGGCTGCGGCCAGTTAACACAGGACCGAGGCATGGGCGATCAACGTTTCGGGAGCGAGACCACCGAGCAGAAAGCCCGCTCGCCGATGTGGGACTTGCTCAAAGAGGAGAACGCCTACCGCCGCCCCAAGCGTGGGGACATCCTGGAGGCCGAGGTGGTGCGCATCGACCCGGATGCCATCATCGTCGATATCGGCTCCAAGACTGAAGGATTCTTGCCCAGCAGTGAGTTGGACAAACTCGATCCCGCCACGCGGGCGGAGATCGCCCTGGGTGCCAAGATATCGGTCTATGTGGTCCGCCCCGAGAGCCCGGACGGCGATGTCATCGTCTCCTTGGACATGGCCCGCTCCGCCCAGGAATGGCAAGAGGCTCAGCGCTACCAGGAGCAGGGCCTCCTCTATGAAGGCACGGTGGCCGGCTACAACAAGGGCGGCTTGATCGTCCCCTTCGGCGGGGTCCGTGGTTTTCTGCCCAGCTCTCAGCTCAGCAATCCTGGCGGCCGCTCCAACCCTGAGGAGCGCGAGCGATACTTGGCCTCCCGCGTCGGCCAAAGCTTGTCGCTCAAGGTGATCGAGGTGGACCGCCAGCGGCGGCGGCTGATCTTCTCCGAGCGGGCCGCGGCCAAGGAAGCGCGTGAGGCGCGTAAGGAGCTGCTGCTGGCAGAGCTGCAGGAGGGCCAAATCCGCCGCGGACGAGTCAGTAGCCTGTCCGACTTCGGGGCCTTCGTGGACCTGGGCGGAGCCGACGGGCTGATCCACATCTCGGAGCTCTCCTGGCAACGCGTACAGCACCCCCGGGAAGTCCTCCAGGTGGGGCAAGAGATCGAGGTCTACATCCTGCGGGTCGATCGGGAGCGCAAGCGCATCGGTCTCAGTTTGCGCAAGCTGCGCCCGGATCCCTGGCGCGAGGTGCAGGACAAGTTCCGCGTGGGCCAGATCGTCGAGGGGACCATCACCCATGTGGTGGATTTCGGCGCCTTCGCCCGCATCGCTGAGGGGATCGAGGGGCTGATTCATGTCTCTGAGCTGGGCGAGACAGTCCGTGACCCGCACGCGGTGGTCAAGGAGGAGGAGACTTGGCCCCTCAAGATCATCAGCATCGATGCCCAGCGCCAACGCATCGGCCTCAGCCTGAAGCAGGCCCCCAGCCGCGAGGAAGTGGAGGGACTGGCGGTGTACCAAGAGATGCGCGAAGAGCTGGCCCCTTTGGAGGCTGAGTCTTCGGTCCCGCCCGCGCCCCAGCCAGAGACCGAGATGCCCATCGCCCTCGAGGGGCTCACCGAGTCCGCCCCCCCCGCGAAGCAGCCCCAGAGCATCCGGGCCAGCGAGGCCTTTCCCACAACCGCAGGGATCAGCGAGGAAGAATCCCTCGAGGCCCCCGCGGATGGCCAGGAGCCATTACCCTTAGAAGCCAGCGTCCCGGAGCTGATCGAGGAAGAGCCCCCGGAGACCGTAGAAGAGCACGCGGAAGGCGAGGAGGTGGCCCAGGCTCCCAAAGCGCCCAAATCACCCACTGCCAAGCGTGCAACTCGATCCCAGACCAAGAAGGGGGCCCCTCGCGCGCGCAAAACGACGTCTCGGAAAACTGGCCCCCAAAAGTCGGCACGCAAAAAATCCAAATTGTGATAATATAGGGGCAGCCGCGCACACAACCATAAACCCCCTGACCCAGGGGAAATCCGAAAGGAGGAGAGAGATGTGGGAGAGGCGCGAGCCCAAGCCTATGGGCGAGGGCTTCGGCTGGGGGATGGGCGAGGAGCCGAAAGAGGCCCCTATGTGGGAGCCAACGCCACCCAAGCCAGCCCCTAAACCCAAGCCCGCACGCAAGCGCAAGCCCGCCCGCAAGCCGGCCCGCAAAGCGGCGAGGAAGCCGGCCCGGAAGGCTGCCAAAAGAGCTGCTAGGAAGCCTGCCAAGAGGCGCGCCACAAAGAAGCGAACCACCAGGCGCGCAGCCAAGCGGACGGCGCCTCGCCGTACCGCTCGCCGCAGGTAACTTCGCGATAGTAACGACTGCCAAAAGGCCTCTGGGCAATTACGGGCCCAGAGGCCTTTTGGGATTTTGAGGCATGGGGATGTCGATAAGAACGGGTCCACATCCGCAGCGCATTGCCATGCTCAGCGTGCACACCTGTCCCCTGGCCACTTTGGGGGGTAAGGAGACGGGGGGTATGAATGTCTATGTGCGCGACCTGAGCCGCGAGCTGGGCCGACGGGGGCATCAGGTAGATGTATTCACCCGCGCCCAGGACCCGCACATCGTGGACGTCCGCTCCCTGGGGGAAAATGCCCGGGTAGTCCACCTCCCAGCAGGGCCCCTGGCCCCTTATCCCAAGGGGCAAGTTTACGATCACCTCCCCGAATTCATTCGGAACGTTCTAAACTTCGCTGCACAGGAGGGGATCCGCTACGATGTGATCCACAGCCATTACTGGCTCTCCGGTTTGGTGGCTTTGGAACTGCGCCAAGCCTGGGGCGTTCCTATCGTGCAAATGTTCCACACCCTGGGGCGGATCAAAAACGAGGCGGCCCAGCGAGAGGAGGAGCGGGAGCCAGAGTTGCGCATCCGCTCCGAACACCGGATCATAGCCGGCGTCGATGGCATCGTGGCCGCCAGCCCGCGCGAGAAGGAACAGATGCTGGAGCTTTATGGAGCGGATCCGGCCAAGATTCGGGTGGTGCCCGGCGGGGTCGATCTCAATCTGTTCCGCCCCGTGCCTCACCCGGAGGCCAAAGCCTTCGTGGATGTCCTCCCCGAAGATAAGTTGATCCTTTTCGTGGGGCGGATTGAGCCGGTCAAAGGCATTGAAACCTTGATCCGAGCCATCGCCCTGGGCACCCAGAAGATGCCCAACTGGCGGGGACAGATGTGCGTCTCCATCATCGGCGGGAATCCCAATGGCGAGGAAAACTTGGACGAGGAGATCCAGCGGCTGAGCCATTTGAAGGAGTCGCTGCAGCTGGGGGATCTGGTCACCTTCCTGGGTGCCCGCGACCAGGACTCCCTTCCCCATTACTACTCGGCCGCTGAAGTGTGCGTGGTGCCCTCCCACTATGAGTCATTCGGCATGGTAGCCTTGGAGGCCATGGCCTGCGGAACCCCGGTGATCGCCTCGCGGGTGGGGGGGCTCACCTTCACGGTCAAGGATGGCCAGACCGGCTTCCTCATCCCTGACGGCGATGCCCGGGCCTTGTGCGACCGAGTCCAGCGCCTGCTGGACGATCCTGGCCTCCGCCAGCGCATGGGCCAGCAAGCGCGCCAAGTGGCCCAGCACTATAGTTGGCCGCTGATCGCTGAGCGCATCCTCAAGCTCTACCACCCCGCCCTTGGAGCGGGTTGAGCCTGAGGCACCCTGCCCAGGAGTTGACCGGTTAAGGCGTAACTCGGTCGCAAGGCTCGTTGAGCATCCCATTTGCCATCCTCGCGTGGCCTATCGACCTGGCCTCGGCCATGCGAAAACCAAAGAGTCCCGACACTCGGTCGGGACTCGCGTGGTTGAATAACCCAGAGTAGGCTGGCGGACTAGGCGGCGTGGCTGGTGCCGAAGATCAATTCCGGCTTCTGCGTTCCCAGGATGGTCTCACGGCCGATGATGCACTGGCGCACCCTCGGCAGGGAGGGAACCTCGTACATCACGTCCAAGAGCGTCTCCTCCAGGATGGTGCGCAGCCCGCGCGCCCCTGTTTTGTACTCCAAGGCCTTCTCCGCGGCGGCCTCCAGCGCATCGGGGGTGAACACCAACTCCACGTTGTCCAGGGCGAACAGCTTTTGAAATTGCTTGACCAGGGCGTTCTTGGGCTCGCTGAGGATCTGGATGAGCATCTCCTTATCCAGGGGATGGACGCTGACCACCATGGGCAGGCGACCCACCAACTCGGGGATCAGGCCGTACTTGAGGAGATCGTCGGAAGTGACCAGGCGCAGCAGCTCAGTCGCACGAAGCCGGCCGGGCTGGGCAGTCCCTTCCCCGGTGAAGCCGATGGGTTTTTTCCCGCCTGTCCGCTCGGCGACGATCTTGTCCAACCCCTCAAAGGTGCCGCCGCAAATGAACAAGATGTTGGTGGTATCCAGCTGGATGAACTCCTGATGGGGATGCTTGCGTCCCCCCTGCGGAGGCACGTTGGCCAGGGTACCCTCGATGATCTTGAGCAGACCCTGCTGCACTCCCTCCCCGGAGACATCCCGAGTAATAGAGGGGTTATCCCCCATCTTGCGGGCGATCTTATCGATCTCGTCGATGTAGACGATGCCCTTCTCCGCCCGGGCCAGATCGTAATCCGCGACTTGAATCAGGCGCAGCAGGATGTTTTCAACATCCTCTCCCACATAGCCCGCCTCGGTGAGGGAGGTGGCGTCGGCGATGGTGAAGGGCACGTCCAAGATCTTGGCCAGAGTCTGGGCCAATAGCGTCTTGCCGCAACCGCTGGGGCCGATGAGCAGGATGTTGGTCTTCTGCAGCTCCACCTCATCGCTACGGGCGGCGGAGGCGATCCGCTTGTAGTGATTGTAGACAGCCACCGACAGGACCCGCTTGGCTCGCTCCTGGCCAATGACGTACTGGTTCAGGCGCCGGTAGATCTCCTGGGGGGGTGGGATGGGCACCCGGGGGATCTCCAGCGCGGGGCTGTGGTCCTCCTCCGCGGCCAGGATCTCGTGGCAGATGGCCACGCATTCGTCGCAGATGTTGGCTCCGCTGGGGCCTGGGATGAGCCGGCGCACCTCTTCCTCGCGCCGGTTGCAGAAGGAGCAGGCCCGGGCGGGGCTACTTCTTCTGGCCATCGGCAATCGCCTTCTCCTTCTCCGCGACCGCGACCGCCTCCCTAGGGCTGAGGATCTCGTCCAGGATCCCGTACTCCAGGGCCTCCTGGGGGTCCATGAAGTGATCGCGATCGAAATCCTTGGCGATCTGCTCCACGCTCTGCCCGGTATGCAGGGCCATGATCTCGTGGATCTTGCGCTGCATGCGCAATAACTCCTTGGCCTGGATCTCCACATCCGGGGCGTATCCGCGCATCCCACCGCCGGCCGGGTGCATGTGGATGGTGGAGTTGGGCAGGGCGTAGCGCCGCCCCTTGGTGCCCGCCGCTAACAGTACCGTAGCTAGGCTGGCGGTGGATCCCACGCAGATGGTGGAGATGGGCGCCTTCACCAGCTGCACGGTGTCGTAGATGGCCAGGCCGGGATAGATCAGGCCACCAGGGCTATTGATGTAGAGCTGGATTTCCTTCTCCGGATCCTCGCGTTCCAGGAAAAGCAATTGGGCGATGATCAGATTGGCGATCTGGTCATCGATGGGCATACCCAAGAAAACGATCCGCTCCTTCAGCAAGAGCGAATAGATATCATAGGCTCGCTCGCCGCGACCCGTTTGCTCGATGACCATGGGAATGAGAAGATCCATCAACTACCTCTCCTTTCTAAGGGTACCACCCGAGATTTTACTTACCCACCGCCGCCGGCTCCTGGGCCGATGGGGTTTCAAGCGCAGCTGCCCGGCCACCCAGGCCGATCTCCACCAGTCGCTCCAGGGCCTTGCGCCCGTAGAGGCGGGATCGGATGGAGCGCTGCGACTCAGGCTGAGCCAAGGCCCTGCGCAACGCCTCGGCCTGGGTCGCGTCGCCTCCCGACTTCGGCGAGCTGAGTTGAGCCGACAACTCGCTGATCTCCTGGTCCACCTCGCTCTCCTCGACGGAGATGCCCTCCACCTCCACCAACTTTTGAAGGCTAAGGGATTTGCGCAGCCGCTCCTCGGCTTGGGGGCGGAGTTCCTGGCGCAGCGCCTCCGTGCTCTTGCCCGACAACTCCAGGTAGCGCTGGAGGGTGAAGCCGCGGTGGGAGAGGAGGTGCGCATAATCGTGAATCATCTCGTCCAGCTCGCGCTCCAGAAGCAC
>JACPWV010000074.1 GCA_016196905.1 Chloroflexota bacterium
CGCCCTGGAGCTCTTGTGGTTCGTGCTCATCGCGGTGTTCGCCCTGATCGGGGTGGTGCGGGGCTATCCCAAGGAGTTGGGGGCCACCGCCAGCATCCTGGTGGGCATGCTGGTGCTGACCGAGTGGGGCGAGGACATCCTCAACTCCCTGGATTTGGCTTTGGGCGCCGCGGCGGGGCTCTCTTTTCTAGCCAGCCCCTACGCCCATTTCGTGCAGGCGCTGTTCTACATCGGCTTCTTTGTGGCGATGGTATTTCTGGCCTACCACGGAGAGACCCTGGCCTTCCGCGGCTACCCGCCCCCTGGGTTGCCGGGGGTGGCCCTCAACGCCCTCAATGGCGCGGTCAACGGCTACCTGGTGGCGGGCAGCGTTTGGTACTACCTGGACCGTTTCGATTATCCCCTCCGCCTCTTCGGCCTCTTCTCCCCTCCTCTCACCGACCTGGCCCAGAGGCTTCTGCCCTTCTTGCCGGTGCCTATCCTACAACCCTATTTGCTGTTGTTCATCGCCTTTATTTTCTTGATGCGCGTTCTGCGATGAGTGAGCCCAGACATGTCCTGGCGAACGCAAAGCATATTCACATCATCGGCATCGGAGGCGTGGGGATGAGCGGCGTGGCCAAGCTTCTACTTGAAAAAGGACACCGGATCTCCGGGTCCGACCTCAGCCCCTCCCCGCTCACTGAGGCACTCCATCAACACGGCGCTACCATCCACAGCGGTCACGCCGCCTCCCACGTCGCCGAGGCCGATCTGGTCCTGGTCTCGACGGCGGTCCCCCCCGATAACCCCGAGTTGGTGGAGGCCCGCGCGCGCTCCATTCCCGTCTTGGAGCGCCGGGAACTCCTCGCCGAGCTTACCGCGGGGGCCCAGGTCATCGCCGTGGCGGGCACCCACGGGAAGACCACCACCAGCGCGCTACTGGCCCTCATCCTGGAACGGGCCGATCGAAGCCCCACGGTGCTGGTGGGCGGGGTCATCCCCGAGCGGGGCACCAACGCCTGGGCCGGGCGTGGGGAGCAGTGGGTGGTGGAGGCCGACGAGTACAAGCAAGCCTTCCTCGGCCTGACCCCGCGCGTGGCGGTGGTGACCAACATCGAGTTGGATCACCCCGATGTCTTCCGCGATTTCGAGGACGTCTTAGCTGCCTTCCGTGAGTTCGCGCGCCGTGTCCCGGCCGAGGGAACCTTGGTCCTGTGTGCCGATGATCCCGGCGCCATGGCGCTGCGCAACGAGCTAACCAATGGGCGGGGCATCCTCACCTACGGTTTTTCTCAAGATGCGGATTGGCGCGCCTTCGGGCTGCGCCCCCATCCGGGGGGCGGGACCGACTTCCAGGTGGCTTTCCAACAGCGCGCGCGAGGCCGCTTCAGCCTGCGCCTGCCCGGGGAACACAACGTGCAGAACTCCATGGCCGCCTTGGCCGTCGCCCACGAGTTGCACATCGATTTAGATCTGGCACGTCAGGTGCTGGCTGAGTTCGGCGGGGTGGCCCGGCGCTTCCAGGTGCTGGGCGAGGTGGCCGGCATCGCCATAGTGGACGACTACGCCCACCATCCCAGCGAGATTCGAGCCACCTTGGCCGCAGCCCGTCAACGCTACCCGGGCCGTCGCCTATGGGCCCTCTTCCAACCCCATACCTTCACCCGGACCAAGGCTCTGCTGAGAGAGTTCGCCCAGGCGCTGGCGAGCGCCGGTTCATAGCCCGCACCCAGGCCGCCGGCCTGGGTGGCCAGCTCCTCCGCGATGAGCCGCTGTCTCGGCATTGTTCCTATCGCCTGGGCGGGCCGGTCGACTTGTATGTGAGCGTGACTAAAGAGGAGGACTTGATCGCTTGGGTGCGCCAGGCGCAGACCCTGGGTTATCCCTGGCGGGTGCTGGGGGGCGGCACCAACATCCTGGTGGCCGACGTGGGAGTGCGGGGGTTGGTCATTGAAAACCGGTGCCGCGGGCACCAATTGCGCGAAGAACAAACCCTGTCCGTATCCGCGGGTGTCTCCTTCGCCGGGCTGGCCCGCAGAATGGCCCGGGATGGATACCAAGGGCTGGAATGGGCCTCGGGCATCCCGGGCACGTTGGGGGGGGCGGTGGTGAACAACGCCGGGGCCTACGGGGGGTCGGTGGCCGATGTCCTGCGGCGCGTCCGGCTGCTGGAGGTGGAGGGAACCATAAAAGGGCGCGAAGCAACAGCGGCGGAACTTGGCTTTGGATATCGCACCAGCCTGCTCAAGACCCGTCGCGCCGGGGTGGTGCTCAGCGCCGAGTTCGCCGTGGGTCGTCAAGATCCAAAAATTCTCTCGGCGCGGGTGGAGCGGCTGGATGAGCATCGGCGGCGCACCCAGCCGCGCGAGCCCAGCGCCGGCTCCGTATTCAAAAACCCTCCTGGGGATTACGCGGGGCGCCTGATCGAGGCGGCTGGGCTGAAAGGCGAGCGCCTGGGCGGGGCCCAGATCTCCGCTCTGCACGCCAACTATTTCATCAACGCGCATCAGGCCACCGCCCTGGAGGTGGCCCAGCTGATCCAGCGGGCCCGCGATGCGGTCTGGCAGAAATTTCGAGCCCGACTCGACCTGGAGATCGAGCTGATCGGTGAGTGGGATGAGTCTATTCGCCTGGCGCTGGTCAATTGATCGACAAGGGTATGCAGGGATGGAAACCTGGCTGAAAGGTAGACTGGCGCCTCAGAGACAGCGACGCAGATCGCACTCGGCGCGACCGCGCTCCATGGTGCGGCGCCGCGGGGCGTGGCGGCGAGAGCTGCCTGGCCGGCTGCCCGGCTTGACCTTGGCCATCGCCTCCGGGGCCCTTCTGGGCTATCTCTTGGCGGCCGATGATTTCTATGTTTTCGAGCCGCGGGTGGAGGGCAACCAGGTCATTCCCACCGAGCAGATCCTGGGCATCAGCCAGATACAGGGCTACCACATCTTCTTCATCGACCCGCAGAAGGTAGCCCTAGCCGTGGCGGCGCTCCCGGATGTGGCCCAGGTGCAGGTGAGCTATCGACTCCCCCATCATCTCACCATCCGCGTCCAAGAACGGGAAGGCGTCCTCACCTGGCAGGTGGGGGATCAGCGCTTCGCCGTGGATGCTGCCGGCACCCTCCTCTCCCCGCGCCAGGAGACGACCCTACCCGTCACCATCCAAGACCGCGATGCAGCCACCGCGGGGGGACTAAAACCAGGCCAGCGGGTCGCGGAGCGTGCCGAGGCGGTGGCCGCCGCGCGCACCTATGCGGGCTTGCTGGGCCAGGTGGACACCTTTGAGTATGCACAGGCGGAGGGGCTGAGCACGCGGGTAGATGGACACCGAGTCATCCTGGGGGACGCCCAAGCGGCTGAGGCCAAGATCACGCTGTTGCGCACGCTGCTGGAGCGCTTGGCCGAGAAGGGGATCGTCGGTGCCCAGATCGATGTGCGGTATCAAACGCCCTACTATCGCCTGGGCGTGGAGGACGCCTAGATGGACCAGACGCTGGTGGCTCTGGACGTGGGCACCACCAAGATCTGCACCCTGGTGGCTGAGGTGGAGGAGGGGGCCCTGCGCATCGTGGGCGCGGGAATCGCCCCCTCGCGTGGGATGCGCAAGGGGGTGGTGGTCAATCTGGACGAGGCCCAGGCCGCCATGGCTGCCTCGGTGAGGCGAGCTGAGGAGATCTCCGGATATAAGATCGAACGGGCCTTCGTGGGCTCTTCCGGCGCTCACATCTCCTCCCTCAACAGCCGTGGCGTGGCGGCCATCGCGCGCAGCTCGCGGGGGGTGACTCAAGAGGATATGGACCGAGCCATGGAGGCCGCTCAGGCCGTCTCCATCCCCCATCACAGAGAGATCATCCACGCCATCCCCCGCGGCTACACCGTAGACGGCCAGGATGGCATTCGCAGCCCTCTGGGCTTGCAGGGATATCGCTTGGAGGTGGAGGCCCACTTGGTCACCGGCGCGGTGGCGCCCCTGCATAACTTGATCAAATGCGTGGAGGCGGCGGGGGTGGAGGCCACCGACCTGGTGCTGGAGCCCATCGCGGCGGGTGAGGCGGTGCTCAGCCCGGCGGAGAAGGAGATGGGGGTGGTCCTGGCGGACATCGGTGGGGGGACCACCGACGTGGCCATCTTCATCGAGGGCAGCGTGTGGCACACCTCCATCCTAGCCGTGAGCGGGAACCACCTGACCAATGACATCGCCGTGGGGCTGCGCACCCCCTTCGCCACGGCGGAGGAGATCAAACTGCGCCACGGCCACGCCCTCCCCGAGTCGATAACCCCGGAGGAATCCATCGACGTGGCGGCTTTCGGCGAGGCCGGGCGAAAACCCGTATCCCGTCGCTGGTTATCTCAAATCATCGAGGCGCGGGTGGAGGAGATTTTTGCTTTGATCCTCAAGGAGATCAAGCGCTCCGGCTACGACGGTTTATTGCCGGCGGGGGTGGTGCTGTGCGGCGGGAGCGCCCTGTTGACCGGCCTGCGCGAATACACCAGTCGCGCTCTGGACATGCCTGCCCGCATCGGGCGGCCACGGGAAGTGGAGGGCCTGGTGGACATGATCGGGAGTCCCGCTTACGCCACCAGCGTGGGCCTGCTGCTGTGGGGGATGCGGCGCTCCCAGGAGCCCGCCCCAGGCGGGCGGGTTCTCTCCCGCTCGCACAGCATGCCCAAGCGATTGCAGGGCTGGTTGCGGGCCCTCCTGCCCGGGTGAGGAGGCGTTGAGTGATGAGTCATTCAGTCCCAGAGCCCATCGAACTGGGGTCGATGCGCCCCAACGTGGGGTGGCGATCTCATTCATCCGATTAACCGACCGATCCTTCAACCCAGGATCCGCTCGACGAATATATCCGCTCTTCGCAGGAGCCCAGAGCCATGGCCGAGCTGAACAGCGCAGCCCATCTTCAATTCTCTAAGACACGAAAGGAGAAACGCCCGATGAGCCACTTGCCGGAGGTCAAGAGCTTTGCCCAGATCAAGGTGATCGGGGTGGGCGGCGGTGGCGGCAACGCGGTCAACCGCATGATCGAGTCCAGCCTGCAGGGAGTGGAGTTCATCTCCATCAACACCGATGCCCAAGCACTGCTCCTTTCCCACGCGCCCATCCAGCTGCGCATCGGGGAGAAGCTGACCCGCGGGCTGGGGGCCGGCGGGGATCCCCACATCGGCGCCAAGGCCGCCGAGGAAAGCAAAGAGGCGCTGCGCGAGGCGGTGCAGGGCGCGGACATGGCATTTGTCACTGCCGGCATGGGCGGGGGCACCGGGACGGGGGCCGCGCCGACCGTGGCCCGCCTGGCCAAGGAGACCGGCGCGCTCACCATCGGGGTGGTGACCAAGCCCTTCGCCTTCGAGGGGATGCGCCGGCGCCAAGTGGCGGAGGAGGGGGTGTCGCGACTTCAAGAGGCGGTGGATACCCTGATCGTCATCCCCAACGATCGCCTTCTGGAGATGGTGGACAAGAAGGCCTCGCTGCAAGCCGCCTTCTCCTTGGCGGATGACGTGCTGCACCAGGGCATCCAAGGGATCTCCGAGCTGATCACCGTGCCCGGACTGATCAACCTCGATTTTGCCGACGTGCGCGCCATCATGTCCGAGGGCGGCGCGGCCTTGATGGCGGTGGGGCGTGGCAGCGGGGAGACCCGCGCGGCGGACGCCGCCCAAGCCGCGGTGGCCAGCCCGCTTTTGGAGGTGACTATCAACGGTGCCACCGGAGTCCTCTTCAACGTGACGGGCGGCCCGGATCTGGCCCTCTTCGAGGTCTACCAGGCCGCGGAGATCATCCGCGAGATGGCTCACCCCGATGTGAACCTGATCTTCGGCGCGGTGATCGATCCCAACCTGCACGGCGAGGTGCACATCACCGTGATCGCCACCGGCTTCGAGACCAACGGCAGGCGCGAAAAGGAGTCTAGGAAAGCGGCCAGCGGCGGAGTCCAGGAATACCTGCCCGCCTTTAGCGGGGACGATCTGGATATCCCCGCCTTCCTCCGCCGAGGCTAGATACGCATCGAATCGAGACAGGTACGCGTCGCATCGACAATTTAACACTGGAAAGCACTACTCTTAGATGGGCCCTGTCGTGTAGACACATTCTTCCCGCGCCGAGGGTTGGGAGGCGGCGGGTTCACTCGCTCGCCCATGTCCCCCATGCTAGCGTCCCCGCCTTGCCCGCCGCCTCCCCTCGGGTTTCACAGGCTAATTCAGACCTATAGGGCACTATGTAAAGCCCAACCAGCGACTATCTCTTCTCATTCCAACTATGCGAATGTGGAGTTTGTTTTCGGTCAAATTTTAAAGTTTTACCCCCTTGCGCGAGGCTCTCATTTGTGCTAATATATCTCCGCGCCTACACAAGATAGAGGATATCAAGGGCCATCATCCCCTACATCTGGTGCTCTCAGGCGACTACGGCGGGGGTGGATCCATGAAGTGGAGATAAGCCAAGCCCATGAGGTGCCCGTACTGCGCTCACCTGGAGACAAAGGTGATCGACACTCGCGAGACCTCGGAGAGCATCCGGCGGCGTCGCGAGTGTCTTAACTGCCAGCAGCGCTTCACCACCTATGAACGGGTGGCCAAGGCTCACTTGAGCGTGGTCAAGCGAACCGGCGAGCGGGAGGAGTTCGATCTGGAGAAGCTGGCCGCCGGGATCCGCAAAGCAGTGGCCAAGCGGCCGGTTCCCCCCGAGACCCCCGAGGTGTTAGCCAAGGAGATCGAGGCCGAACTTTTGGACCTGGGCCGTGCTGAGCTGGACAGTGGCCTGATCGGCAGCCTGGTGATGCGCCGCCTGCGTGAACTGGACGATGTGGCCTACGTGCGCTTCGCTTCGGTCTATCGCCGCTACCCCAACGTGGAGAGCCTGGTGGAGGAGATCGAGGAGTTCCGCGAGTGGAAGCGCCGCGAGGCGGAGCTGGAGGCTCAACTCAAACTGGGCCTGTGAGGTTTATAAAACCTCGCCGACGGCCCTGGGGGTGGGGCCGTCGGCGTTTTCTCTCTCAAGTGATTTCCGGATCGGCCAAGTTAGATTTTGGCTCGATCGCCCCTTCGATTGAATCTCGATGGATCGAATGGCGATGCATGAACGCTCTGTGATGCACTCCAGGATTTAGATCGGCGATGGATAGCCTCGAGCGCGACGGCGACTATCGTGCCATTCCCTTCGCCGTGTGCTTTATCGAAAGCGAAGGCGCTGTGCTGCTGTTGAAAGGCGCGCCGGATAAAGTGCGCTGGGCGAACGTCTTCAACGGGGTGGGCGGCCGGGTGGAGCGGGGCGAGTCGATCCTGGACGCCACCCGGCGCGAGATCCGTGAGGAGACCGGCTTAGAAATTCGCGCTCTTCGTCTGCGCGGGGTGCTCAGCGTGACCGGCGCCGAGGAGGGGATCGTATTCGTGCTGACCGCCCTCAGCGACTCGCGCCAGGTGATGGCTTCTCAGGAAGGCAGCCTGACCTGGGTTCCCAAAGCCAAAGTCTTCGATCTGGAGTTGGCGGGCTGTTTGCCTGCCTACTGGCCGCGCTTGCTCTCCCCTAACGGTGGTTTGTTCTTCGCCACCTGTGTCTTCGACGGCCGCCACGATCTCCAAGTGGCTTTCGCCGACCAACCCCTTATAACCTCATCCTAACCCTCGCGAAGGAGGATCCTCCCATGCTCGAACTACGCACCCAATCCCTGAAAGTCGGCGAGTGGAGCGAGCCCGCCCTGCGGGTCTTGCGCGAGCGCTACCTGGCCCGCGACGAGAGCGGCCATCAGGAGACCCCCGAGGAGATGTGCTGGCGCGTGTCAAGTGCCATTGCCCAGGCCGAGGTTCGCTGGGGCAAATCCCCGCAAGAGGTGGAGGAGATGGCCCAGCGCTTCTACAACCTAATGCTGGAGCATTTATTTCTCCCCAACTCCCCCACCCTGATGAACGCAGGCAAAGGCAACGCTCTGCAGTATTCGGCCTGCTACGTCCTCCCGGTGCGCGATTCCATGGAGGATATCTTCGAGGCCATCAAACGGGCCGCCCTCATCCACGAATCGGGCGGCGGAACGGGTTTTGCCTTCTCCCAGCTGCGCCCCAAGGACTCCCTGGTGCGTTCCACCGGAGGCAAGGCCTCCGGGCCGGTATCTTTTCTGCGCGTTTTCAACGCCGCCACCGAGGCGGTCAAGCAAGGGGGCACCCGGCGCGGGGCGAACATGGGCATCCTGCGCGTGGATCACCCGGATATCCTGGAGTTCGTCGATTGCAAGTTGGACGGCGGGATCACCAATTTCAACATCTCGGTGGCGGCCACCGATGGCTTCATGCAAGCCCTGGCCCACGACCAGGAGTACGAACTGATCGCTCCTCACAGCGGCGAGGGGGTGGGCCGGCTGCCGGCACGCGAGGTATTCCAGCGGGTTGTGGAGGCCGCCTGGCGAACGGGGGATCCCGGCATGGTCTTTATCGATCGCGTCAATAACAGCCCGGCCAACCCCACCCCGGAGCTGGGCCTCATCGAAGCGACAAATCCCTGCGGCGAGCAGCCGCTTCTGCCCAACGAGGCCTGCAACTTGGGCTCCCTTAACGTGAGCCGCCTCGTGTCCGACGGCAGCCTGGATTGGGCGCGGCTGGAGAAGACCGTTCGCCTGTGCGTCCGCTTCCTGGACGACGTGATCGAGGTCAATCCCTACCCGCTGCCCGAGATCGATGCCGCGGTCAAGGGCAACCGTCGTATCGGCCTGGGGGTCATGGGCTACGCAGATCTCCTCTTCGCGCTGAGCATCCCCTACGACAGCGAGGAGGCGCTGCGCCTGGCCGAGGAGCTGATGGCCTTCATCAACAAGGTGGGCCACGATGAGAGCGAGAACCTGGCTGCCGAGCGGGGACCCTTCCCCAACTGGCCGCGCAGCATCTACAAGAAGGGCCGGCCCCTGCGCAACTCGACGGTGACCACCATCGCCCCCACCGGCTCCATCGGGATCATCGCCGGCTGCTCCACCGGGATCGAGCCGGTCTTCGCCCTGGCCTACAGCCACATCGTGGGCGATCGACATCTCCAGTTTATTAACTCCGTCTTCGAGCGGGTGGCCCGAGAGCGCGGCTTCTACTCAGCGGAAGTGCTGGCTGAGGTGGTTCAAAAGGGGCATGTGCGTGGGGTGGCGGGCGTGCCCGAGGACGTGCAGCGCGTCTTTGTGATCGCTCACGAGGTGGCTCCCGAGTGGCACGTGCGCATGCAGGCGGCCTTCCAAAAGCACACCGACAACGGTGTGTCCAAAACGATCAACCTCCCCAACTCGGCCAGCGTGGACGACATCGCCCGCGCCTACCTGATGGCCTACGAGCTCGGCTGTCTGGGCATCACCGTCTTTCGGGATGGCTGCAAGGCGGATCAGGTGCTGCATGTGGGGACAGGCCAGAAGCAGGCACCGGCGCCTGTCTTGGTGGAGGCGGCGGTGCAGCCGCGGCCGCGCGCATTGACCGGGGTCACCTACCGAATGGGGACGCCACTGGGCTCGGCCTTCATTACCGTGAACAGCGATGAGCAGGGACAGCCCTTCGAGATCTTCGTTAACGTGGGCAAAGCGGGCAGCGATGTGGCAGCGCTGGCCGAGGCCCTGGGTCGTACCATCTCCCTGGTTTTGCGTCTTCCCTCCCCGCTTCCGCCCAAGGAGCGGACCAAGGAGTTAGTGGACCAGCTATCCCGCATCGGCGGGGGCCGCTCGCTGGGCTTCGGCACCAACAAGATCCTCTCCCTACCGGATGCCCTGGCCCATGTATTGGCGGAACACCTCGGTTTGATCGAGGGAAAGAGCGCGGAAGGGGAACAGCTGACCTTACCGCTAGCGGAGCGGCCCCCGGCCGC
>JACPWV010000054.1 GCA_016196905.1 Chloroflexota bacterium
CGGGGAGAGGGAGCCGGAGAACGTCATCTCGGTCAACGGGCAGGGGCGGGCCTCCGGCGAGCCCGACCTGGCCCAGATCGTAGTGGGGGTGGAGACGCGGGCCGAAACGGCCCGGGAGGCGGCCGAGGAGAACGCGGAGAAGATGAGCGCTGTGCGCGAGGCATTGCGCGGCTTGGGAGTGGACGAGAAGGACATCCAGACCACCAACTACACCATCCAGCCTGAGCTCAAGTTCGACCAGTTCGTAAAGATCGAACAACGCGTCATCGGCTACGTGGTCTCCAATCAAGTCCTGATCAAAGTACGCGATCTGGACCGTGTCGGGGAGATGTTGGACGCGGTGACCGAGGCGGGGGCCAACAACATCTTCGGCATTAGTTTCACTATCGAAGATATGCAGCCGCTCTTAGACGCTGCCCGCGAGCAGGCGGTGGCGGATGCCCGCCATAAGGCCCAGCAGTTAGCCGATTTCGCTGGTGTCCGCCTGGGTGATCTGCTTAACATCAGCGAGTTCTCCGGCGGCGGGCCGCCGCCCATCTTCTTCGAGAGGGCCGCGCTTGCGCTGGGCGCGGGGGGCGAAGCAGCCCCGCCCATCTCGCCGGGCACGCTGGAGATCACCGTCGAGGTCCAGCTCAGCTACGAGATCGAGCAATAGCTTCAGCCCAATGAACGAAAGTCCCGAGCGGCAGGCTCGGGACTTTTCTTTTTCGACAGGCCTGGTTCGATCAGGGCTCCTCGTTGGTCGAGGCCAGGCCCTCCAAGAGAAGGCGGGCCCGATGGACACTCTCGCGCGGCACCAGAACGCGCACGCGAGCCATCCCACCCGGGACCAGGCCGCCCAACTCCGACTTGAGTAGAGTGGGTATCCCCTCGCTCTCCAGGCGGCCCGCGATCACGCGGGCCTCCACCTCGCCCAGAGCGATGTAGACCACATCGAACTCGTTCATGGGATCAAAAGCCGGCTGGCGGGAAGACCTCCAAAAGATAAGCGCAGCCGATGGCCGCCGCGTTGCGCAGGACGTGCAGGGCGATGCTTGGCCACAGGGAGCCCGAGAAGTGATACAGCCAGGCCAGGAAGCATCCTAGGATAAAGATGGGAACGCTCAAGGTCAGCGAGAGGTGAAACAGGGCGAAGATGGCTGAGCTCAATACGATGGCCGGCGCCGGTCCGATGTAGCCACGCAACCCGGCGAAGAGAAACCCTCGAAAATAGATCTCCTCGGCCAACGGAGCAAGCATGGCTCCAGCCAAGATAGCTAGTAGGAAACCGCCCAGACCCCCACCGAAGAAGGGAAGGATCTCGGGGACCTCCGGCGCCACTCCCAAGAGGGCCAGCAGGATAAACCAGGCCAGGAGGATGAAATAGGAGGCGATCCACAGGGCACAGCCCATGGCCATGTGGCCTGCCAGAAACTCGCGAAAGCCCAAGTCCGCCCAGGAGCCCCCTAGCCGACGGATGACCAAGTACCAGGGGGGCAGGATAAGGATCGCCTCCAGCAGGCTCACCGCCAGGGTCAAGGGGATCGGTGAGGGGAGCTCCGGCGAGGGGCCCCGCAATGCGGCGAGTAGGACGATCGCTCCCCCAATGACGGCGACGGGGAACAAGAAGCCCAGCAGCAGCTCGCGACGGCTGACCAAGGCCGCTTGCCGGGGTGCCACCGATTCCGTCACCGGGCGTGGCCTCTTAAGAGCGCTGGCGCGACCGAAGCGCAAAGCACGGTTAGCTTTCCACGATGTGGGCCAGGCCCAGGATCTCGCGGGCGATGACCAAGCGCTGGATCTCAGAAGTGCCCTCGCCGATGGTGGTCAGGCGGTTATCCCGATAATAGCGCTCCACAGGGAACTCCCGGCTGTAGCCGTAGCCGCCGAAGATTTGTATCGCGTCCCGGCAGGCCCGCTCCGCCGCCTCCGAGGCGAACAGCTTGGCCATGGCCGCCTCCTTGGTGAAAGGTGTTCCGCGATCCTTCAGGCTGGCCGCCTCCCAGATCATCAGTCGCGCTGCCTCCAGCTCGGTGGCGGCGTTGGCGATCATCCACTGAATGGCCTGATAATCGCCGATGGGCCGCCCGAAGGCGCTACGAGCCTGGGCATAGCCGATGGCCGCCTCCAGGGCCGCCTCTCCTAACCCCAGGGCCATGGCCCCGATGCCGATGCGCCCCGCATCCAGCACCTGCAAGAACTGCTGCAGCCCATGCCCCCTTACGCCCAACAAGTTCTCGGCGGGGATGCGGCAGTCCTCAAAGATCAATTCGGAGGTGACCGAGCCTCTCAACCCCATCTTAGGCTCGTCCTTACCGGCTATGAATCCGGGTGTCCCCTTCTCGATGATAAAGTTGGAGAGACCATCGCCTTCTGCCTCGGTCCGGGCGGCAATCACCACCACATCAGCTATAGATCCGTTGGTGATCCAGGCCTTGCGTCCGTTGACCACCCACTGGTACCCGTCCAGGACGGCGGTGGTGCGCGCGGCCGCGGCGTCGGACCCGGCGTGGGGCTCGGTGAGCCCGAAAGCCCCCAGCCACTCGCCCTTGGCCAGCGGCAGCAAATATCTTTGCTTTTGTTGCTCAGTTCCGAAATAGAAGATGGGGCCCGAGGCCAGCGAGATGTGGGCGGCGTAAGAGAGGGCGGTGGAGCCGTCGGCCTTAGCGATCTCCTCGATGGCCAGGGTCAGGCTCACGGTATCGCCGCCGGCGCCGCCGTATTCCTGGGGCCAGGGCAGGCCCATCAGCCCCAATTCGGCCAGGCGCCGAAAATTCTCCGTGGGGAAACGGCTGGTCTCGTCGATCTCGTGGGCGCGAGGGGCGAATTCGCTCTGGGCTACCTCGCGCACCAGATCGCGAATCATCTCCTGCTCTTGGCTGAGTTGAAGATCCATATCGATTTCCTCGCCGACGATCAAGATTTAGTGAGCGGGCGAACATGGGCAATGTCGAGGATCGATCCCTCTCGTTCCTGGGGTGGGCGAAAGACGACTTCCACCGGCATGCCGACCTCGACCTGCGCCGCGTCGATTTCCCCCAGGCGATGGATCAACCCGCCCTCGCAGCCCTCGAAGCGCACCAGCGCGATCAATTCGGGCTGCTCCAATCGATTATCCTCTAGATCGAGATGCACCACGGTGAAGGTGTCGATCACGCCATGCGGAACGATCTCGCGCCACTCTCCGCTAGTGCTGAAACAGTTGCCGCAGTAGAGTGTCGGCGGGAGGAAAGTGCGGCCGCATTCCTGGCAGTGCGCCGCCAACAACTTTCCATCCATCAGGCCGCGAAAGAAAACCTCGCCCGCGATGCCGACAGTGTACTGGTTCTGGATGGGGATGTTATCGAACCAGGCGCGGGCCTGTTGTGGATGACTCAATTTATCCAAAGGCATGCGAGATCTCCTCGAATAAGGGGTCTTCAAATGGGCTGGAAATACAGGATATCGGTGATGGCCCCGTTGCGCTCTTCAGCGGGTTTCCAGACCGCCTTCACCGGCATGCCGACCTTGACCTGTTGGGGATCGACTTCGCCCAGCTTATGCAATATCCCCACCCGCGGCGAGGTCCCATCGATCTCGATCACTGCGGGGATCTCAGGCACTTCGAGTCTTTTGACGTCCCAAGAGACGTAACAAATCGAGAAAGTGTTGACGGTGCCGGTATCGGGAAGCTCGCCCCACTCGTCCATGGGCGCGAAGCACTGCTCGCAGAAGATGCGCGGCGGGATGACCGTGCGCCCACAACGACGATGGCGCACGCCCATCAACCGCCCATTCCGCAGTTCTTCGAGATAGCGCCCCATGGCGATCCCCGCATCCCAGGCGTATTCGGCCTTGGGGACCCAGGAAGTCGAGAGCACCTTGCGTTGTGAGATGTCCTCGGGCGTCAAGGCTAGGCCGGGCAGTTCACGAACGATCTTCGCCATCATGCCCTCGTTATACTCCCAGGATGGCCACGGTGCCTACCTGCATCAGGTCGCCCCAGGCCTGGGCCAGGCCGGTTCGCGGGTTGCCAGGCACCTGACGCTTCCCTGCCTCGCCGCGCAGTTGCCAGAAGAGCTCGGCCACCTTCATCAGGCCCGCGGCGGCGATGGGGTTGCCCACCCCCAGCAAACCACCCGAGGGCGTGGCGGGGAGGTCCCCGTCGCGGTCGAAGACGCCCTCCGCCAACAAGCGGGGCGCCTCACCTTTGGGAGCGAGCAGCAGCCCTTCCAGGTGATGGAGCTCTTTGTAATCGAAGGGATCGTAGGGTTCAACGATGTGGATCTCCTTGCGCGGCTCTTTAATGCCCGCCATCTCGTATGCCATCCGCGCGGCGCGCTCGACATACTCTGGGTAGGAGAGATCGCGATTGGTCCAGTAGGCGCTGTCCAGGCACCAACCGACGCTCTTGATCCACACCGGCTTATCGGTGATGCGCTTGGCGGCATCCTCCGAGGCCAGGATCACCGCCACGGCGCCATCGCTGGTAGGGCTCACGTCCAGGCGCTGCACCGGCCAGGCCAGCACCTCGGAGTTGAGGACGTCCTCGACAGTGATCTCGGCGGCCAGTTGGGCTGCGGGGTGGTCCATAGCGTTGCGCTTGTTCTTGACCGCGACGCGGGCGATATCCTTCTTGGAGAGGCCGTACTTTTGCATATAGCGATTCATCTCCAGGGCGAAGATCCACAGGAGGTTCGGCTTCAAGGGCCGCTCGGTGGTGTGGTCGAAGATGGTCAAGAAGGCCGCCTGGGGATGGGGCAAGCAAGAGGACATTTTCTCTTCGCACACCACCAACACGGCATCGAAAAGGCCGGAGGCCACATGGTACCAGCCTTGGATGACGGAGAAGACGCCGGTCCCCCCGCCCACGTAGGCGCGCATAAATGGTTTTCCGTAAGCCCCCGCGCCATCGCTGAGGTACTCGCCGTTCATGTGCACGCCGTCGAAGGCGTCGGGGGCGGTGCCCAGACAAACGGCTCCGATGTCTTGAATGCGCAGACCGCAGGAGTCGAGGGCCAGGCGGGAGGCATGGAAGGCTAACTCCTGGGCCGTCTCCTGAGCCCGGCGCACGAACTTGGTCATCCCCGCGCCGACCACCGCTACTCGGCGAAGACCAGTGCGACGAAATGCCATGTTAACCTCTCATCGGTTCTTGGGCAGTTATTTTGAGTGAAGACACGGATAGACTCGTCGGGCTAAAGCCCGACGCTACACATCCTCGTAGCGTCGCCCTTTAGGGCGACGTCCACGCTTTTATCAACGGCAACATGATGACTGCCTCGCTGCTCATGCTGGGCCCGTGTCCGTGATCCGTTCGCATGAGTTTTCAACGACTCAGCACCAATGCAGCTCCGCTGGCAGTCGGTAACCCCCGCCAGGCGAAGGCTAATCCGGTCTCGACGTTTTTGAGTTGACGGGCGCTGGCCTGGCCGCGCAGTTGGAGGACCACTTCCAGCACACGCTGCAGCCCCGAGGCCTCCAGAAGGTTTCCCACCCCAAGGCTCCCGCCGGAGACATTTATCGGGAGCGACCCACCGGGCTGAGTCGCCCCCTCATCGATCATTCGCCCTGCCTCTCCCTCGCCACAAAGCTCCAGCGCCTCCATGTGCTGCAGTTCTTTGTAGGAGAAAGTGTCGTCGATCTCAGCGAAGTCGATCTCGTCGTGTGGCTTCTCGACCCCGGCCTGATGATAAGCCATCTGGGCGGCTTGTCGAGCATAGTCGGCGTGGGCCCAGTTGCGCTGTTCGAGGGAATAGGAGCCGTTCGACCAGCCCATGCCGCGGATCCAGATAGGCTGCGGGGTCAAGTCGCGAGCCGCATCGGCGGAAGCCAACACGAAGACGACGCACCCATCGGAGTGGGGGGCGATGTCTAATTTGCGCAAGGGAGAGGCGACTCTCTCTGAAGCGAGCACATCCTCCAGCGAGATGTCGGAGCCGTGGCCGGCAGAAGGGTGGTTTAAGGCATTGCGACGGTTTTTGACCACTACTCGCGCGCATTGTTCGACAGTGTTCTTGGTCTGATGGAGGAAGCGTTGCATCTCCAGCCCGGCGATGGAATAGGGGTTGAGGCCCAACGGTCGATTGTAGATTGGGTCCAGCGCGTAAGCGGTGACCTGGGACAGGGTCAGGATATTGGAGGCTTTGCTGTGTCCTTCGACCACGACGATATTCATCGCCCCGCTGAGGATTTTGAGGGCGCCGGCGATGAGACCGTGGATGCCGTCTCCGGTCACCGTGTGCACGGGCCGCATCACGGCACCCAACTGATCGGGGACATACTCGTCGAAGATGCTGGTCCCCTCGTGGAAATCCTCGGCTACGGTGACGAATCCGTCGGCGTCCTGGCGCGGATCGATGCCCGCATCCTGGTAGGCGCGCACCGCCGCTTCGTACATCAGCTCTTTGTAAGAGAGGCCAGGGCTGATGGAAGAAAAGCCGCTGTAGCCCACGCCTACGATGGCCATTTGTTTTTGCATGGGGTCTCGATTCTATTCTGCCTCGAAAAGAGACTGAGGGCAAACTAGTGCCGCACCAAATATTTCCTCCCAACTTCCAGCGCCTTGGTGCGGCACTTCCGCTGGGGGGGGCAGGCCCCCCTTTCCGCCGCGGCGGACTCGCTGAGCACCCCCCAAGCGTGGGGGAGCCTATCCCTCACACCCCCTCAGTGCCCCTTAAGGGGAGGAGTATTCTTGGCCAATGCCATTTAGAGGGGCACTAGCCGAAGCGCTGGCCGAGGACATCTTCCAGGTTCGGTCGGCCGATCTCCTCTAACTCGTAGCGCACGCGCTGGGCGGGCACCTCCAAGCGAACGACTCGACGCAGGTCGATGGGCGTGGCGATAAGCACCAGATCGCAAGGGGTAGCCTGAATGGTCGCCCGTAGCTCTTGGATCTGCCGATCACCGTAGCCCATGGCGGGCAGGACCGCCCCAGTGGTCGGGTAGCGGCGATAAGTCTCGCGGATGGAGCCCACGGCGTGTGGCCGCGGATCGACGATCTCTGCCGCGCCGAAGCGCTGGGCCGCGATCCATCCCGCTCCGTAAGCCATCTCGCCGTGGGTGAGGGTGGGCCCATCTTCCACCACCAAAACGCGTTTCCCGCGAATGGCCGTTGGATCCTCCACGCTGATGGGGGAGGTGGCATCGACCACCACCGCCTTGGGGTTGACCGCAGCGATGTTGCGATGGACCGTCTCGATATCCTCCTCTTTGGCGGTGTCAACTTTGTTCACCACCACCACATCGGCCATGCGCAGGTTGGCCTCCCCCGGGTGGTAGCGCAGCTCGTGCCCGGGGCGGTGAGGGTCGGCCACCACGATGTGGAGATCGGGTCGAAAGAAGGGCAGATCGTTGTTACCCCCGTCCCACAAGATAATTTCGGCCTCGCCTTCCGCTTGGCGGAGGACCTCGGCGTAATCTACTCCGGCGTAGACGATGGTCCCGCGGTCGAGGTGGGGTTCGAACTCCTCCCGTTCCTCGATGGTGGTGTCGTAGCGATCCAGATCCTCGTAAGTGGCGAAGCGTTGGACGCGCTGTGCGACCAGATCGCCGTAGGGCATGGGATGGCGGACTATCACCACCTTCTTGCCGCGCCGGCGCAAAATGTCCGAGACGCGCCGCGAGGTTTGGCTCTTGCCGGCGCCGGTGCGCACGGCGCACACCGCCACCACCGGAACGCGCGCTTTCAGCATGGTCGCCTCGGGGCCCAGCAGTCGGAAGTCGGCCCCCGCCGCCAGGGCCTGCGAGGCCGCGTGCATCACGTGCTCGTGGGAGACGTCCGAATAGGCGAAGACCACCTGGGTCACGCCATTCTTGCCGATCAGGGAGGCCAGTTCCTCTTCGGGATAGATGGGAATGCCACGCGGATAGCGGAGCCCCGCCAGCTCTGGTGGGTAGATACGGCCTTGGATATTGGGAATCTGGGTGGCGGTGAAGGCCACCACCTCGTAATTAGGGTTGTCCCGAAAATAAACATTGAAATTGTGGAAGTCGCGCCCGGCGGCGCCCAGGATGATTACTCGATCGGGCATCGATCCCACTCGCTCCTTCGCGTAGTTAGATCGCTATCGAACCCATTCGATTAGCTCAGCTAGCTCAGCAAGTCGCCGAGGCATGCTGGGCGGGCTATTCGCGGCCGCCCAGGAAGATGCCCTGGGGATCGAACTGCTCGCGCAAGAGGTGCAGTTCTTCATCGGTAGGGGGTTCGGTCTCACGGACATCCGGTGAGATAGCGATCTCCCAGGAGACGTTTTGCTTGATCTTCTCGATGCTGATCCCGGGGTGATGTGACTCCAAGTATATCTCGCGGTTCTCGTCAAAGGCGTAGATGCCTAGATTGGTGATGACCTTGGCCGGCCCGCCCCGGGGCAGCCCGGCCGCCTCGCGGGTGCCGGGAGGCCCCAACCAGCCCGGGGTGGTGATGTAATCCACTTGCTCCACGAACTTGCGTTTATCCTGGGCCATCATAATCACCGTGCGCTTGGCCAGGCTGCCGATGTCGTTTCCGCCGCCGCTCCCCGGCAGCCGCACTTTGGGGTGGTAGTAGTCGCCGATGACCGAGGTGTTGATGTCGCCGTATTTGTTGATCTGGGCAGCGCCCAGGAACCCCACATCCACCCAGCCGCGCTGCAGGATGGTGCCCAGGGCCTCGGTGAGGCCGCAGCACATGGCCGCCCCCGGCACCAAGCAGCCATCCCCGATGCTCACCGGGGTGCGTTTGGGCCGCGCGTCCACGATGCCGGCCTCGTAGATCAGGATGGCGTTGGGCGCATGCAGGGCCTTGGCCAGCATCGCCCCCAGCATGGGCAGCCCAGTGCCGATGAAGGCGATCTCGCCATCTTGGATCTGGCGGCTGGAAGCCACCGCCATCAGTTCGGCGAGTGAGAATTTCGTCGCCATCGCTCAGTACCCATAGTTTACCGGATCCGACATGTACGGTTTAGCCCGCAGTCGATCCAGACGATCTTTCCCCAGCTTCTCCAGGTATCCCTGGTGGCTGCCTGGACCATAAACCCAATCCTCCAAATACCTTTCGAAGCCCTCGCGGGTTCGAGTCACCTCCGCGTACATCTTGCGGTACTCGAGATCGAGGTCGTAATAGCCCTGGCATTGATAGGGATGAGAACCATAAGGGGCGATGACGATGGCGGAGACCATGAAGCTGGGGAGAATGGTGCGGTTGGGATCGCGGCGCACGATTTCGCTGTCCACTATCTCTTCCACCTCCACCACCACCTGCTGGGCCGCACGCGCGCCCCACTCGTCGTCGCCGATGGGGCCCCAGATCTGGACATTGCCGTCCTCATCGCAGCGTTGGGCATGCACGAAGGCCACGTCCACCGGGCAGGCGGGCAAGAGCATCACCTTCTCGCCGCTGAAGGGATCCTCCATGAGGTGGGCTTTTTTCTCGCGAAAGGCGTGGTAGCGAACCAGATCAGAACCTAAGTGGCTCTTGACCGGCATGAAGGGCACGCCCATGGCCGCCGCCATGAAGCGCGCGGTCATGCCGTAGTTGGAGTACTCCTCGATTTTTATTTTGAGTGGGATCCCCTGCTCGTAGGCGCGGCGATAATTGTGGGCCAGTCCCAGAGCCTCCAGGCCGAAATACGATCCTTCCAACTGGGAAGCCACCCCGGCGCCCACCATGACATCTCCATCCTCGGTGAAGCCGGAAAGGATAAAGGTGATGTTTTTCCGTCTCTGGCGGATGGTCTCGTTGATCAGCGCGAAGGGTTTCCTCAGGCCGATCCCCCCCGAACGGAGCCGGATGCCGTCCACGACGAAGGTCTCCACCGCCTCGCGCTCGCTCATGATCTTGCTGGAGACTTTTCGGATGCGATGCATGGGCTCAATTCGTCCTTAGATTCAGCCCTAGATCTGCCAGAACTCGCCGGTCAGCTCGAGAGACTCGCAAGCAGCGGCGAGCTCCTCCCGGGTCGGGCGGCCATCATCGATGTCCAGACGATGGGTATACAAGAGTCGCGAGAGTCCTATGAGCTGCGACCAGCTTACTGTTACGCCCTTCTTATCGGGACGGCTTTCGATCCAGGTATGCAGATGTTCTTCAGACCTGAAGAAGCACATATTGGCTCAGGTATCGACGATGTCCTGCCACCAGCGCGCCGCTGGAACGCCAAAGTGGATGACGACGGTCGGCGGATCGATCTTCGCGATGCCTCCCGCCTCGAGTCGCACGTCAATGGCCTCGGCGCAATCTGGGCAGACCGCCTGGATGTGGATCGGCTCGCCCAGCACGACGTGAAAGGCCACCGCGTCCCAGGCGCAGTTGGCAAAGTAACGCACTCCATCCACGGTTTCGACGCGATAGGGCGTGGGCAGAGCAGAGAAGGGCATGGCCATCAAGATCTGGGTGGTATCGCTGAGGAGCACCCACTGGCGCTCGCGGGCCAACTCCCGCAGGGCAGCCTCGACCTCGCCCAAGGGCCACTCCAGAGTGCGCGCGATCTCATCTAGGGTGGGTGCCCGCCCCTGGCGCAAAAAATGCGCGTAGACAAACTGGCGAACTCGCGGTGGCGATAAGCACCACAGCATGCCGCCGATAATGACGCAGGAAGGCGGGGGAGACGATTCCCAGCTTGGCCAGGAAGAAGATCGCCAGCGGGGTCTCGAAGACCAACCCCATCGCCAACAGGAAGGTCGTCACGAAGGAGAGGTAAGGGGAGACCGCCCAGGTCTGGGCGATGACGTCGCTGAGGAAGCCCTGCAAGTAGCGCACCGCGAAGGGGAGTATGACCAGGGCGGCGAAGCCCACCCCCAGGGCAAAGGAAACCCAGGCGGCGGGGACGAAGATCATGAGGTAGCGTCGTTCCTGGTCCGTCAAAGCCGGGAGCAGGAAGCGGACCAACTGGTAGACGATGACCGGCATGGCCAGCACCACTCCACTGATCAATGAGACCCTGAAAAAGGCGATGATCGTCTCGGTGGGGCTGAGGGCCACCAGGCGGCCCTCTCCGATGGGCGCAACCAGTAGCAGCATGAGGGGCTTGGCAAAAGCCAGGCTCAACGCGGTGGTCATAGCCAGGGCGGCCAGGGAGATGAGCAGGCGCGAGCGCAGCTCCTGCAGGTGCTCCAGGATCGTCAGGCGCCGATGTTCGCTCATGGGTTGTCCTTCCGGCGCGCCTGAGGGCCTGGATCAGGGCGGGGCTCCTCGGAGACGGTGCCCAGTTCCTGGGTCAGTTCGTCCATTAACTCCTGAGATGTTTTTCTGAGCTGCCGCAGGGTGCGGGCCACTGTGGTGGCGATCTCGGGGAGCTGGGCGGGGCCGAAGACGAGCAGTGCGATGATCCCAATCGCCAGCAACTCACCCAGCCCGACGCCGAATATGTCCATGAGCTCAGGCCCCCCGCGGACTGGGTTGCGCAGCGAAGGTCCCCAGCGCACCGTTGACGAAGCGCCGGGAGCTGTCGCTGCCGAATAGCTTGGCCAGTTCCACCGCCTCGTTGATGGCCACCTTAAGCGGAGTCTCCGGCTCGTGAAGGATCTCGTAGATGGCCAGGCGCAGGATGTTGCGGTCGATGGGCGCCATTTGGGCGACAGGCCACTCGGGCGCGATCTGGCTGATGAGAACATCCAAGCGCGCCCGATGTTCCCATGCCCCCTTCACAAGGCGACGGGCGAACTCGACGCCCTCCTCGGGCAGGTCGTCCTCCTCCTGGCGTTGGGCGAGTACCACCTCGGCGGCGTGCCCGGCCACATCCACCTCGTACAAGGTTTGCAGGGCAACGGCGCGTGCTTTTCGTCTAACCTTCACGGGACGCTCGCGGTGAGCCGGGGGCCACGTCTTGGATGTGCACGTTCACCTCGCTCACGGGCAGGCCCACCATCTCCTGGATGGCCCGCGAGATCTCGCCTTGGAGGCGCTGTCCCAGGCGATAGAGGTTGACGTTCCGCTGGGCGACGATGTAGAGATCCACGGTCACCATCCCGTCCTCCACCTGGACGCGCGCCCCGTGGGGTTCCGGCCGAAAGCCAGGCCGGGGGGATAAGGAGGACTCGGGTCGAAGGCGCGGCGAGCTCCACCAGAGATTTAGTCGCTGTCTGCGGCCCGCATGGGCCATGCCCGCCACCCCCGGCGTGCTGAGGGCCACCCGTCGAGCGATGGTGACCAAGACCTGCGGGGCGAGGATGATCGTCCCCATTCTGCCCACGCCTTGACCGGTTTGTGCATTCATCGACTTTTTCTTACCCTTGGCCACGGACATCCTCACAGCATGGTCATGCCGCCGTCCACGCACAGCACCTGACCGGTGATATAGGAGGCCTCATCGGAGACCAGGAAGGCCACCGCGTTGGCGACATCCTCCGGGGTCGCCGGGCGACCGAGGGGAGTCAGCTTGATAAATTGATCGACTAACTCGGGGGGGAGGTCGCGGGTGAGATCGGTGGGGACGTAGCCGGGGGCCACGGCGTTGGCGGTGATGTTGCGCGAGCCCAGCTCCTTGGCCACCGCCTTGGTGAAGCCGACCAGGCCTGCCTTGGCCGCGGAGTAATTGGCCTGCCCGGCTTGTCCCGCCAGCCCAGAGATAGAAGTGATGTTGACGATGCGCCCGTAGCGCTGCTTGAGCATGGCCCGCTGGGCAGCCCGGGTGCAGTTGAAAGCGCCGCGCAGGGTGGTGTCGATCACCGCGTTCCAATCCTCGTCCTTCATGCGCATGAGCAGCGTATCGCGCGTGGTCCCCGCGTTGTTGACCAGGATGTCCAGCCTAGCGAAGGCCTTCAGGGTGGTATCGATTAGGTTCTGGGCTTGCTGCGCATCGCGCACGTCGCCACGCAAGGCAATACACTCTCCGCCCCGCTGCTGGATCTCCGCGACGACACTCTCGGCGGCAGCGCGGTTGGACTGATAATTGATGGCCACCTTGGCCCCTCGCTCGGCCAGTTTCAGAGCGATGGCTCGGCCGATGCCGCGTGACCCTCCCGTAACTAAGCCCACCTTGCCGCTTAGATCGATCACTGTTGCCCTCGGACGATCAGGAGCCCGTGGTCGCCAGCGTCTTCTCCAGCGAGTCGTTATCCGATACGTTGAGCACCTTCACTTGGCCATCGATGCGCTTGACCAGGCCGGAGAGCACCCTCCCCGGCCCCACCTCGATGAAGCAATTCACTCCCTCGGCGATCATGCGCTGGATGGATGCGGTCCAGCGCACCGAGCCGATGAGCTGCTGGATCAGCTCCTGGCGGATCTCCTCCGGGTAGGTGATGGGCTCCGCGGTCAGGTTAGCCACCAGCGGGATCGAGGCCTCGCCGATGGGCGCTCGCGCGATGGCCTGGGCCAGGCCCCGGGCGGCAGGCTCCATGAGCGGCGAGTGGGCGGCGATGCTCACCGCCAGGGTCAATACCTTGGCCGCGCCGCGCTGGCGGGCCAAGCGCATCGCCTCCTGCAAGGCGTCCCGCTCCCCGGAGATCACCACCTGCCCAGGGGAATTATAGTTGGCCACGGCTAGAAGCGAAAGGCCCCCGCTTAACCGGCTGTTCACCGTGCGGCAGATCTCCTGGACGGCAGCGTCTTCCAAGCCCAAGATGGCGGCCATCCCGCCTGGTCGGCGCTGCCCGGCCTCCTGCATCAACCGTCCACGCTCCCGAACCAGGCGAATTGACTCGGCGAAGGGGAGCGAGCCGGCTACCACCAGGGCCGTATACTCCCCCAGGCTGTGCCCGGCCACAAAGGCAGCGCGCTTTTCGAATCCGCGCGCGCGCAGCGCCTCCCAGCAGGCCAGGCTGGCCACCAGGAGGGCCGGCTGGGTGTTGATGGTATCGTCCAGTTCTTCAGCCGGGCCTTGAAAGATGGTTCGCGAGAGGGGGGTTCCGAGGATCTCATCGGCCTGGGCGAGTACGGCCTGGGCCTGACTGTAGGCCTCGGCCAGGTCGCGTGCCATGCCCACTTGCTGGGAGCCCTGGCCAGGAAAAAGGAGGGCGATCTGTTCACTCACCGCTTTTCCCTAGACGCAAAGGAGGCCGTGCCTCTGCGGAACGCTGGCACGGCCTGCACCTGGGATGCGATCTGACCTACTCGCGCTTCTTGGCGGCCTCCAATTCCAGCACCTCCCGTCCGCGATAGGTCCCGCAGTTGGGGCAGACACGGTGTGCTGGCCGAGGCTCTTTGCAACGGGGGCAGGGCACCAGCCTGAGGCGTCCGCCCAAGGCGGACTTCCATTGGCTGTGATGCGCCCCGCGCCGGGCCTGAGATCGCTTTCGCTTGGGTACCGGGGGCATCTTACGGGCAGATCCTTTCTTTAAAGAGGTGAACTCGCAGATGATCGATTAAAGCAGCTCGCGCAGGGCAGCCAAGCGGGGATCGCCGGCCGCCTCATGCTGGTGTTCCGAAGCCTGGTTGAGGTTTTGGCCGCACTGATCGCACAGCCCCGCGCAACTATCACGGCACACTGGGTACATCGGCAAGGACAGGAAGATGCTCTGGCGCACCACCTCGGTCAGGTCTAAGCTGTGGTGCTCATCGATGGCCGTCTCCGCCCGCCTCTCCAACACGGCTAGAGACGCCCCGCTGAGGATATCCACGCTGGGTCGGAACTCCTCCTCGATCTCCAGTTGGAGAGGGACGCTGAAATGCTCCAGGCAGCGGCGGCACTCGA
>JACPWV010000025.1 GCA_016196905.1 Chloroflexota bacterium
GCCCCCTGCCCGGCAGGGAAGACCATCAGGGGGTTGATGTCCAGCTCTTCGATCTCCGGCACCTCCACCGCCAGCTGGGAGAGGCGCTGGATGCACTCCACGATGGCCTCGATGTCGGCGGGCGGCTGGCCGCGCACTCCCCGAAGGATCTGTCCCGCCTTGATGGACTCCACCATCATCCGCGCGCTCAGCTCCCGCATGGGCGCCAGCCGGAAAGTCACGTCCTTAAGCACCTCGACATAGATGCCGCCCAAACCGAACATGATGATGGGCCCGAACTGGGCATCGCGGTTGATGCCCAAGATCGTCTCTACCCCGCCCTGCGCCATGGCCTGGACGATCACCCCCTCGATGCGCGCCTGCGGATGATGAGCGGCGATCTCGTCCAGCATCGCCTCATACGCCGATCGCACTTCCTCCGGCGTGCGCAGGTTCAAACGCACCCCGCCCACATCCACTTTGTGCACGATCTGCGGCGAGAGGACCTTCATCGCCACCGGAAAGCCGATCTCCGCCGCCCGAGCAGCCGCCTCCTCCGGAGACGACGCCTCGGCCCAGCGTTGCAGAGGCAGTCGATAAGCCTCCAGGAGCTCGAAGGCCATCGTCTCGCGCACGAACTCCCCCCGCGGGGCATCGCGGAGCACCTGCCGAACTCGGTCGCGATCGACAGGGAATACCCGGACCTGGGTGCGGGGTCGGCGTACCCATTCGGCGTAGCGAGCCATCGCCGCGTAGGCCCGCACCGCCTCCTCCGGAAAGCTGTAATGGGGGATGCCGGACGCCTCTAGAACGCGGGCGCCGCCAGAGACATCCACCACACCCATGAAGGAGGCCAGCACGGGCTTGGAGGATCCTCTCGCAACATCGACGACGACCCGCGCGATCTCTTCGATGTCGGTGACCGCTTGAGGGGTGAGAAGGACAATGACGCCGTCGGTCCCCTCATCGCTCAGCACGCTGCTGAGCGCGGTCTGATAGCGGTCGTGCTGCGCGTCGCCGATCACATCCACCGGGTTGTCGATGGCCGCCTCCGGCGGGAGGGAATCGCATAGCGTCCTCCTCGTCTCGGCAGTGAAGGATGCCAGCTCCAGCCCCTGGCGGACGCAGGCGTCGGTGGCCATGATGCCGGGCCCGCCGGCGTTGGTGATGATGGCCACCCGGCGACCGGCAGGCAGGGGCTGGCTAGCGAAGGCCACCGCGTAGTGGAATAACTCCTCCACCGAATCCACCCGCAGGACGCCGGCCTGCTGGAAGATGGCATCGTAGACCTCGTCGCTGCCAGCCAGGGAGCCGGTGTGGGAGGAGACGGCCCGCGCGCCGGCGGGCGTCCGACCGGCCTTCACCGCCAGCACCGGTTTCCGACGCGGGATCTCCCCGGTGATCTCGCGGCACAGCTCGATGAAGCGGTGGCCATCGACCAGATCCTCGAGATAGAGCAGGATGACATCGGTGCGGGCATCGTCGCGCAGCGCGGCGAGCAGCTCCAGCTCGGTGACATCGGCCTTGTTTCCCAGGCTGACCAGCTTGGAGAAGCCGATCCCTTTCCCCTGCGCATAATCCAGCACCGCGGTGGTGAGGGCTCCACTTTGAGAGAGGAAGGCGATGTTGCCCGGGCGGGGCATGCTGCGGGCGAAGGTGGCGTTGAGGCGCACGGCGGGGTCGGTGTTGAGGACGCCCAGACAGTTGGGTCCGATCAGCGAATAGCCCCAGCGCGCCACCGCCGCCTTGACCTGTTCTTCCCGCGCTTGACCCTCCGCTCCTATCTCGCGGAAGCCAGCGGAGACAACGACAGACCCGCGCACCCCCTTTTGCCCGCACTCCTCCAGCACGGCCGGTACGGAGGCGGCGGGCACGATGACCACCGCCAGATCGATCGGGTCCGGGATCTCCAGCACCGAGCGGTAGCTGCGCACTCCTCGTATGGCTCGAGCGCGGGGGTTGACGGGATAGACCACGCCCTGAAAATGCTCGAGGATGTTGCGGAAGATGGCGTGACCCACCTTGCCTGGATCACGCGAGGCGCCGATCACCGCGACGCTGCGGGGCGCAAAGATGGCGGAGAGATCCTTTTGAGCTGACATCGCTGGGCCTTCCGATAAAGCCATCAGAGTTTATCTGTCGAACCCACCTGAATATTATGGTGAAATTCATCCCGGTCACTTCTTGCTCTGACCAGCGACCATTGGCACCGGCTCGGCGAGAGGGGGACCGAGTACCCTCGCCGCGCGCCCATCCACTGCTCAATCCAGATTTCGAATCGAGGGATGGGCCAGCCCCAAAAGCGCCAGTCCCACGGTCAAGGCCCCGCCGATGACAAAGACCAAGGCGGGGCCTGCCACATCGGTAGCCACCCCGGCGATGCCATAACCAATGGGAAGGAGCACGAAGGAACCCAGATAATCGATACTCGACACGCGTCCCAGCCGCTCCCGCGGCACCAGCTCTTGCAGGGTGTTGGTCCAGATCAGCCCGAACGCCGAGTAGGCTACGCCGCGCACAAATGCTGCGAGGAATATGCCGAGGATGGGAATGGGCAACCCCAAGGCCAACGTCATCAGACCGCTGGTCACCGTCGAGCTATAGGCCAAGAGACCGCGCCGCGGGATGCGGGTTAGACGACCCAACCACACCGCGCCCAAAACAAAGCCCAGCGAGAACGTCGAATATAAGAGGCCCAGTGTCCCCACATCGGCCTTCAGGTGATCCTTCACCAGAAAGGGCAGCGCCACGTGGAAAGGGCCGCCCTGTGTGACGTTGACCAAGGCGAAGAGGGCGATGGTGATCCACAGCCACGCAGAGCCGAACACGGTGTCGAATCCCTCCCGCAGGTCCTTCAGCACACCCCTCCGGCCCGGGCCGCTCAAGTTGGCCACGGAGAGTCCCGTCAGCGGAAGGAGGCATGCGCCGGAGATAAAAAAGGAAAGCCCATCGGCGGCGAAGGCCACCCCCGTGCCCCCCGCGCCCACTAACGTGGCACCCAGCGCAGGGCCCCCGATCCCTGCCAACTGATGACTCAACGTAGTGAGAGAGTTGGCGCTGGGGAGGGATTCACGTGGCGTGATCTCGGGAACCAGGGCGGTGTAGGCGGGCTGAAAGACGGCATCCACCAGACCGAAGACGATGCTGGCTAAGTAAATGTGCCCAAGGTCGAGCGCATCGGCCATGACCAGTAGGCCGATAGCCCCCACCACCACCCCACGCAGAAAATCAGACACAAGCATCAGGCGCGCCCGAGGGAAACGGTCCACCGCTACCCCGCCCAGCAAGAAGAACAAGAGCATGGGAGCGAAGATGAAGATCAGCACCACGCCCATGGCGGTCGCCGATCCGGTTTCCTCCAGCACCCACCAGGCCAGCGCGATGCGATACACACTATCGCCCAGGCTGGAGATGGTCTGCCCGCTCCACAGCAGCGCGAAGGGTCGGTGTTGGAGGGCTCTAAAGAGCGCCATCGATGATCACGGCCACAGCCAGGCCAAGAAGATGCCTAAAGCTGAGCCGACCAGGACCTCGAAGGGGGTGTGGCCGATCAGCTCGCGCACTCGCTGCTCGCTGACCGGATGCCCGGCAAAGATCTCATCCAGGATCTGATTCAGGATGCGCGCCTGGTGGCTCATGGCTCGCCGCACGCCGGCGGCGTCGTACATGACGATGATGGCCAAAGCCAGCGCCAGGGCAAAGGCCACCGAGCCCAGCCCCTGCTCCTCCCCGATGACGAAGGCCAGCCCGGCCACGAAGGCGGAGTGGGCGCTGGGCATCCCGCCCGGCGCCACCAGGTAGCGAAAATCGCGGCGCCGCCGAACCAGCCAATAGAGCAGGAACTTACTGAGTTGAGCGATGATGCTGGCTGTCAGCGGCACCACTACAGCGCGGTTTCCCAAAAGCTCGACGAGGATGGTTACTCGCCCTCCTCCAGCGGGTAGTCGACCAAGCGGGGACCCTCCTCAGTGGGGAGCAGGGCCTTCACCCGCAGCTCGGCCTTGTCCAGCAAGCCCTGACAATATTTCAATAGCTCCACGCACCGCTCGAAAAGGGCGATGGACTCCTCCAGACGCAGATTGCCTTCCTCCAAGCGGCGCACGGTCTCCTCCAGCTCCCGATAAGCCTCTTCGAAGGATCGCCCCGAGGCGGATGCGGCCGCTTTGCCGGATCCACCTGGGGCGGGTTTTTCTCGACTCCGCTGTGAGCGATCGGCC
>JACPWV010000051.1 GCA_016196905.1 Chloroflexota bacterium
GGCCGCCCCGAGGCCAGCTTCGCTCTCAAGCCCTCCGAGCTGATGATCTCGGCCACCCCGCGTTTTAACAGGCGATCCAGGTCGATGCTCATCTTCGGCTTCGCTGAGGGTATTCGTTTTCGATTATATCACACTCGGCTCACGACCCGACGCGGACAGGACCTAGCACGACCGCATCGGCGCCTCCGCTCAGCCGTGCCCGTGACCCATCTAAGAGCGAATACATGCCGGTATAGATCTGATATTCGTCCGCGGGCATGTCGGGGGGCAGCTCCAAATCGACCCATTGCACCAAGAAATAGCCGTTGGGCCATTCCGAGCTGGCCAGGCTGAGCCCATCGCGCTGGGACCATAGCTGTCCGCTGGCGTCGAGCAGGTGAGTGAAGATCTGGTAATCCTGGGCGCGATCCGCATCGCTCACCGAGTCGAAACCCCAATAGGTGGTGAGTCGAGCAGCCTGTCCCGCACGCAGGGGCGAAGGCGATAAGTCGTAGCCCAGGAACTCGACGCCGTTGCTGAGCCGCGCTCCTTGATGATACGTCGGGTGCGCTTGAAGACTTGGCTGGGGGGCCATGCGGAAGATGCGCAAGGTGGGGCCGCTGGGCACTTGGATCGAGAAGAGCTCCCGACCCCAGCGCTGCCATCCACGCAGCTGATCTTCGTCGTCTGAAGTCAATATGTGGAGGACGGGCTGTGAGGGCGAAAGCAAGATGCCCGGGACCCCGCCTCGACCCAAAAACAACGGTGCCCAACCGGGGCCCAGCAGGGCATCCAAAGCAGCCGGTTGGGCTTCGAAGCGAGGATCGCTGCCCTCGGCGAGCACGGCGATCCGGGCGATCTCCTCACCCTCGGCGATCTTCACGACGTCGTGAGCTAAGCGGTTCCAATACTTAAAGGGTATCCCGAATCCCCCGCGGGCCCCATAGCTGTCGGCCAAACCATAGAAGGCGCGCACGCTGAGCAATTGGAGGACGACGACTCCGATGAGGGCTGCGCCGGCAGCCCATCCCAGCGCCCGACGTCGAGAAGCCAGCGACTCAACACCGATGCCCACCCAAATCAGAGGAACGGGGTAAACGTTGATCAGGTAATGCACGAAGATGGGCGCACTGTGGAGGGTCAGGGGAAGCAGTGGGCCGAAGGTCCACAGGAGCAGTAAAAGATGCCGATCGCGATCACCTGGGTCGCGAGCGACGGCTCGCACTCCTGCGGCGACCCCCACGGCTAATAAACCGCCCAAAACGATCGTCGCCCAACCCAGCCATTGACTATAGGGGCTGAAAAGGGGAGCGGTCGGCCCCAGCACCGCTTCCAGGTTGTAGCCCGAGGCCATCCACAAGCCGAACTGGGCCGCGCGAAGGTCGATGGACCAGGGCTGGCCGAGGTGGCTCGCCATTTGCGCCTGGATCGTGGGCCCCTGGGAGAGGATCGCACTGAGGTAAGGAAAGGAAACGATGGCGAAGGGGGCCCAAGCCAAAAGCAGATCATTTCGCGCCCAGCGTTGGCGATAGATGGCCAACATAGCCAGGACGGGAATCCCATGAATGCTGGCCAAGATCTGGGTTTGGACCTGGACGCCGAAGACCAGAAAGAAGGCCCCGAGTGCCCAGCGCCGGCGATGGATCACCGCCTCCAGTGCGAAGTAAAGCATTAGCACAGTTAGCAGGGGCAGGTTCTGGGCCCACACCTTGCGATCGAAGAAAACGATCCATGGACTCGAAGCCATGAGCAGGGCCGCGACCAGGGCCACGCCCGCCCCCCAAAAACGGCGAACGACGAAGTAAGTGGCAATGATGGCCAGCACTCCCAGCAGGGCGTGGAAAGCGACTGCGGCTATAGGATTGGATGAAAGTCGGATGGGCACGGCCAGGAGATAACTCATCGCCGGGCCGTTGGGGATCCCCCAGGAGATCGGCTGGCCGGTCGAGGGGAAGACTTGCCCCAGGGCGATTTCGCGGGCGCGCCGCAGGGTGTCGGCCTCGTCCAGCTTGAACTCCACGATCTCCATCGAATCCAGGCGCAGGACCAGCGCCAGGGCCAGCACCAGGCCGATGGAGGCCCAATGGATGAGTCGGGTCGATAGCACGGGCCAACAAACCTCGGGAGGTTGAGGCCATTCTAACCCCTTCCCGGCTTTCTCACAATGGGTTTGCCCGCCCGGCAGCTTTCAGCTAGAATCTCTAACTGTCCTTGTCGAGAAACAGCGCATGAATTCATCCTCGAGCGTCTTGCTTCGTGGGTTCAGCCTGATCTTAGTGGCGGGGGCGATCCTGGCGGTCATCACGCTCGCCCCCGCGTTGCGTCCGCCGGTCCGTTTCACCCTGGTGGCCGATGGGCGGGTGATGAGTGGCGAGGTGCGCAGTCAGACCGTGCGCCAAGCGCTGGAGGAGGCGGGGATCGCCCTGGGGGATCTGGATCGGGTCGATCCCGATTTGTGGGAGACGGTGCGCGAGGGATCTGTCGTTATCGTCACCCGGGTGAGCCAAGAGGAGCGGACGGTGGTCGAAGAGATCCCCTTCAACCGCCAGGTTATCCCCGATGAAGCCCTGCCTGAGGGAGAGTTGAAACTGGTGCAGGGGGGGGTCAACGGTCAGGAGGAGATCCGCTACGGCCTGGTGTATGAGGATGGGGCGGAGGTGGAGCGCAGGGTTATCGCTCGGCGACGCTTACGCCAGGCGCAGGACGAGATCGTGCTGGTGGGAGCGCAGGGAACCCTGCCTTCGATCCCTTTTTCGGGAACCATCGTCTACTTATCTCACGGCAACGCCTGGTTGATGCGTCACGAGACCGGACAGAAGCGTCCCCTGACCACCAGCGGAGATCTGGATCCGCGCATCTTCTCCCTCTCCTCCGATGGCTCTCAATTACTCTTCGCCCGCGAGCAGGAGAGTGGCCCGCTCAACACACTATGGATCGTAGATACGCTGGTGGTAGGGGATCCGCCCCAGTCGCTAGGGATCGAGGGAGCGCTGTGGGCCGAGTGGGTCCCCGATCCTTCGGGACTCGGGACTACGCGCATCGCCTACGGCACCGGCGAACGAACCCCCGCCGCCCCGGGCTGGAAAGCGCACAACAACCTGCGCCTCTACTCCCTCGAAGAAGGGAAGGACCAGGAACTGGTGGCGCCCGGATCGGGAGGGCTGTTCGGCTGGTGGGGCACCCAGTTCGCCTGGTCGCCCCAGGGAGATCGCCTGGCCTACGCCAACGCCGGGGAGGTGGGGATCATCGATGCGCGCAGCGGCGCGCGCCGGGCCTTACTCAGCTTCCCCTATTACCGCACTTTCAGCGATTGGGTGTGGACCCCCCAGCTTTCCTGGTCGCCGGAGGGTCGTTTCCTGGCGGTGTCCGTCCACGTCCCGACGGAGGGCAGCCGACCCGAGGAGAGCGAGGCTTTCGAGTTGTGGGTGTTGGCGGTGGAGGAAGGGACGGCCCTGCGCGTCGCCGAGGAGGTGGGCATGTGGGCCTTCCCCCAGTGGGCCCCGGCGCCCTGGGGCGGGGAGGAACTCCTCGCCTTCGGACGGGCCCAGGCGCCCACGCATTCGCGCGACAGCCTCTATTCGCTCTGGCTGATGGATCGGGACGCTTCCAACGAGCGAAGACTCTACCCCGCTTCAGGCCAGGCTAGCTTCGCCATCGAGCAGCTAACGCCGTGGATCTGGTCCCCCTCCGGGGATAGCCTACTGTTGTTGAGCGAGAGAAACCTGCATCTGATCGATATCCGGAGCGGCTTGACCCAGCAGATCACCCTGGATGGGGGCGTGGTGCGCGCGCGCTGGGCCCGCTGAAGCGATGGGCACACGCACGGGTTCGGCCGAGCCCTGGCTGTGCACGGCGCGCACAGTCGAAACTCAGGCTGAGGGTCGAATAGAGTTCCGACCATGAGTGCTTCAGCGATCCGAAGATCGCTCCCCGCCCTGATCGGGTTGTTTTTTTATGCCGCGGCGCTGGTCGCCCTCCCGGGCTTGGCTGGACTGCTGCTCACCGATGATGGGGATGCCACCCGGGGCGTTTGGTTTGGCGAGCCGCCCACAGCGGCCTGGTCGGCCGTGTACCCTCTGGGGGTCAACGTGGCCCTGGAGCGCTATCAGACGACGGAGGAGTTACGGCGCGTTTTAGAACTCATCCAGGCTGGCGGCTTCCGCTGGATCCGCCAAACCTTCCCCTGGGCCCAGATCGAGCCGCGCCCCGGCCGCTACGATTGGGCCACCTGGGATCGCATCGTGCAGATGCACAAGGCATCGGGGTCCATCCTCATCGCGGTGTTGGATACCTCGCCCGCCTGGGCCCGCGAATCCATGGACGCGGACAATCCCCACGCGCCGCCGCGCGATTTCGAGGATTATTTCGATTTCGTCCGTGCCTTCGTTGCCCGTTATGGTGATCAGATCGATTTCTACCAAGTCTGGGACGAGCCCAACATCTACCCCCACTGGGGCGAGCGCTCCGTCGATCCGCGGGCTTACGTCGATATGCTGCGCAGCGCGGCGACGGCGATTCGTCAAGGCGATCCAAGTGCTGTCGTTCTCAGCGCGGGCTTGGCCCCCAACATAGAAGAGGGCGGCCCGAACATGAGTGACGCGCTTTTCTTGCAGGAGATGTACGAGGCGGGGGCCAGGTCGTATTTCGATATCCTCGCCATCCAGCCCTACGGCTTCTGGAGCGGCCCCGAGGATCGGCGGGCCGAGCTCTCGCTGACCAACTTTTCCCGAGCCATCCTCTTGCGCCAGGTGATGGAGCGCAATCGCGACGGGGACAAGGCCATCTTCGCGGTGGAGTTCGGCTGGAACGCGTTGCCCGCGGTTTGGGCGGGGCGCCCTTCGCTTTGGGGAAGCGACGCCGAATCGCTCCAGGCCCGACGCACCCTCGCCGCTCTGGAGCGGGCCCAACGAGAGTGGCCCTGGATGGGGGCCATGTTGATCGCTCATCTCCAGCCCAACGCGCCCCTCGACGATCCGGTGTGGGGCTTTGCGCTGCTGGACTCATCTGGACATCCGCGTTTGCTCTATCGCGAGCTGGCCACTTGGTCGGGAGGCGCTGGAGGGACAGTCCCCTTCTACCCGGGGGCGTACTCCATCCATGACCCGGCATACGCGCCCGTCCAGTGGTGGGCCGATCTCGATCGTGGCTCACTCGTGTTCGATTTTTGGGGGACGCGAGTGGACCTCAAGGTACAGCCTCCCTTCACGGCCGAGTCGACGCTCGACTCGCTCCCCGCGCGGCAAGTGGTCGTGGAGGGTAGTTCGGTCGGCAAGGTGACGCTGGCGGCAGGTCTCCCCGCGGGCGTGCACACCCTGCGACTGGCGGTCTCGAAGGGCGAGGTGACGGCCGTCACTGTCCAGCGCGAGGCCAACCTGGTCCCGCTCCTGGCCTCGCTGGGGCTGATTTTGGTGGCGAGCCTTATGGTGAGTTGGCGAAGTCTTCGCCTCCTGGCTTCGGCCCCCATGCGAGAGTTGGCTGCCGAGTTGGATCGCCGCTATGAAGAGATCCCCGAGGTTGTTCAAGCCGCGTTGTTAGGCGGAGCCATCCTCGCCTACTATTACACTCCCAACAACGCACTCAGCCTGGCATGGCTTGTCGTCGTAGGTCTCTTGATCTACCTGCGGCTGGATGGGGGGCTGATCTATGTCACCTTTAGCATCCCCTTTTTCCTGCTGCCCAAGTCTCTCGGGGGAAAGGCCTTTGCGTTAGTCGAGATCCTGACGCTGATGTGTTTCTTGGCCTGGGGGGTCCGTTCCTTGATTCGTTCTTTAGCCAACCCGCAGGGCTCCATCATCGCGGCGCCCGCTGGCTTCGGGGGGAGGCTTTCCTGGCCCCTGCTACAAACTCAGGTGATCGCCTGGCTGCGAACCTTCAATAGCTTGGATGCCGCGGTGATTTTCTTCTCGATCGCCGCGGTCTTCTCGCTGCCCATCGCAGAGAACTTCGGGGTGGCCGCCCGCGAGTTCCGGGTGGTGATCCTCGAGCCTATCCTGTTTTATTGGATGGTGCGCAGCGTGCCCCGAGCAAATCATCGCCGACTCTTGGATGCGCTCATCTGGGCAGGAGTCGCCGTGTCTTGTGTGGGCTTGTATCAATATTTCGTGAGCGGCGACGTCATCACTGCCGAAGGCGTCCGGCGCATCAAGGCTTTTTACGGCTCCCCCAACAACCTGGCCCTCTTTCTGGTGCGCGTGGCGCCCGTCGCGCTGGCCTTCGCCCTTGGGAGCTCAGGCATGAGGCGACGCTGGTTCTGCGCGGCGGCCTCGGCTTTGTTGTTGATCGCGATGATGTTAACCTATTCGCGCGGGGCACTGTTCCTAGGGCTCCCCGTCGGACTATTGGCCTTGGGGGCGTTGCGCGGCCGCCGAACACTGATGGCCAGTTTGGCGGGAGTCGCGCTGCTCGCCGGCCTTGCTCTCCTCGCGGCACGCCCCGAGCGGGTGGCCTCCCTGGTCGATCTCAACCAGGGGACAACTTTTCGTCGGCTCAAGCTGTGGGAGGCCTCACTGGAGATGCTGGCCGACCATCCCTGGTTCGGCGTGGGCTTGGATAATTTCCTTTATATCTATCCACGCTACCTGAAAGCGGAGGCGGCCCAGGAGCCGGACCTCTCCCATCCCCATAACTTGATCCTGCACTGGTGGTTGAGTTTGGGTTTGCCGGGGGTCATCGCCCTAGTGTGGTTTATGAGCGAGTTCGCCCGGCGGGGCCTGCGCCTTTATCGAGGGCTCAGAGATCCCACAGCCAGGCTCATCGTCTTAGCTCTGCTCGCGAGCATGGCCGGCAGCCTGGCCCACGGCCTGGTCGATCAGTCCTACTTCCTGGTCGACCTGGCCTTTGTGTTTTTCTTGAGCTTAGGGATGGTTCGTCGAATGGAACGACTCGAATATTCGGGTTGAGGAGATAAGATGCGCATCCTCGTCACCGGCGGCGCCGGCTTCATCGGGTCTCACTTGTGCGATCGCCTGCTGCAGGAGGGGCATCAGGTGATCGCCGTGGACAACCTGATTACCGGCGCCCGGGCCAACCTGGAGCACCTATCCAGTCGCACCGACCTCTCCTTCATCGCTCATGATGTGACCCAATACATCCACGTCGATGGCCCACTCGATGCGGTGCTCCACTTCGCCTCCCCGGCCAGCCCGGTGGATTATCTCAGGGTGCCCATTCAGACCCTCAAGGTGGGCGCGTTGGGCACCCACAATGCCCTGGGCTTGGCCAAGGCCAAGGGGGCGCGCTTCATGCTGGCCTCGACCAGCGAGGTGTACGGGGATCCCCAGGTCCACCCCCAGCCGGAGAGTTATTGGGGGCACGTCAACCCCATCGGGCCGCGAGGGGTATACGATGAGGCCAAGCGCTTCGCCGAGGCGCTCACCATGGCCTATCATCGAGTCCACGCTGTGGACACCCGCATCGCGCGCATCTTCAACACCTATGGACCGCGCATGCGTCTGGACGATGGCCGGGTGGTGCCCAACTTCATCGGTCAGGCCCTGCGCCGGGAGCCGCTCACCGTCTACGGCGACGGAGAACAGACGCGCAGTTTCTGTTACATCGATGATCTGATTGAAGGGATCTATCGATTGCTGCACTCGCACGAAACCGGGCCGGTCAACCTAGGAAACCCCAGCGAGATGCGCATCCTGGAGCTCGCCCACCTCATCGTTCGACTCACCGGGAATCCGGCCGGGATCGTCATGCAGTCCGAGAAACGGATCGAGGGCGACCCTCGTACTCGCCAGCCCGACATCCGTAAGGCGCAGCGGGTTTTGGGCTGGGAGCCGCAGGTGGGCTTGGAGGAGGGCATCCAGCGGACCAGCGCTTGGTTCCGTGAACGAATAGGCGTCCGCGATTGAGGCGAATTCTCGTTTGGGTGGGACACAGTGAATTCGATCCAGGACGGTCAGGACGTAGCGTGAAACACCCCGGGCTTTTTCTTCTAGCTATCGCCATCGGACTGGCGGGATGTAGGTCGGCTCGCCCCACCATCGATCCGATCCCCTCGACGGTCAACCCGACGGCCACACCCTCGATCGAGTTGATCATCGTTGAGGATGGCTTCGAGCGGTCTTCGCTGGACCAGGAAGCGCACACCTTCCTGGCCGAATTGGAATCGGCCTACCTGGTGGCCGTCCGGACTCAGGCCACCCGTCTCCGAGGATCGACCCTGATCGAGACGCTGGGCGCGCAGGGGCCGGGCGCTTATCTGCAGGACAGGGCAGGTGGCCATTGGCTGCTTCACCGTAACCTGGTACCGGCCGAAGGCGCCGGTACAGGGGTGCTGCAGCAGGTGCCCGATGTAGCGGGGAGTAGGCGAAGCTGGGATCGGGAGAACAATCGCTTCGTCTATAAGGATGGGGAAGGGCGCGCCAGCCGCGCCTACCTTCCCAGCCTGAATGCGGTCCTCCCGTTCGTGGGAGGGCTGGTGTGGAGCGGCTTCACCCCGGAGCAGCTTGAACTTGCCGAGGAGGCGCTGACCTGGCTGGGACAGGTAGCGCCCCATCGGCTCGAATTCTTGCAGCGGCTGGGCATCCCCATCGTGCTCTTTCGCGGGCGAAATGAGGTGGTGGTCGGACAGGTGGATCGGCGCGGCATCGTCCTGTACCGGGATGCCTTCTCCCTGGAGGACTCGCCGAGCGAGATCAACCGGCTGTGGTTCTTGTCGGTCCTATACCACGAGGCCATCCATGTCCGCCAGGGGCCCGGCCCCGGCACGGCCTGCCAGTCGGAGAGCGAGGCGGTGGCCGAGGAGATCGGGCTGATGCGGGAACTGCGGGCGTGTATTTCGGCCTCGCATCGTTTTTGGGTCGAGCTGCTCATCCATGGTGCTGAGCAGTACGCTGCTCTGAGCTGCGGGTTGCCAACGCCCACCCCGATCTCCTTCGAATCAGGCCCCACTGACTCTTATCTGGCTCAGGTGGCGCCGATTTACCGGGGCTGGGGAGAGATGGCGGATGAGTGGAAGGCCTGGCTGGAGGGGCTGAGCC
>JACPWV010000055.1 GCA_016196905.1 Chloroflexota bacterium
AGACCGGCACCCTGTTTCGCATCCAACTGGGCGTCACCCTGGCCTCCGGCGGGCTGGGCCTTCTGATCAGCCCCTGGCTGACCATCAAGCCCTTCTATGCACTGCGCCAAAAGATCAAACAGCTCCCCGCCCGCCGACTGCTGGCCGCCGGTCTGGGGTTGGCCCTGGGCTTGGCCCTCTCCCTGCCCCTCGACTACGCCCTCTCTTTCCTCTCCCCACCCTGGGGGCAGATCGGCCCCGGGCTGGCCAGCGTGACCTTGGGGCTGTTGGGCAGCGCCATCCTAGTCTTCCGCGAAGACGATGTGGCTCTCTTCCTGGGCGGGCGTTTCGCCCGCGAGGGCCCGGCCCGCCCCAGCGAGCGGGCCGTGCTCCTGGATAGCAGCGTGATCATCGATGGGCGCATCCGGGACATCAGCCGGACCGGCTTTATCGAAGGGGGCCTGCTCATCCCCCGTTTTATCCTAGATGAGGTGCAATACATCGCCGACTCGCCCGATACCCTGCGGCGCAACCGCGGCCGCCGGGGCCTGGAGACCCTCAACCAGTTGCAGAAAGAAGCCAGTGTCCCGGTGCGCATCATCGAAGCCGAGGTGGAGGGAGCCCGGGACGTGGATGGCAAGCTGGTGGTCCTGGCCAAGCGCCTGCGCTGCCCCATCCTCACCAACGATTACAACCTCAATCGGGTGGCGGAGCTGCAAGGGGTGCGCGTCTTGAACATCAACGAACTGGCCAACGCGGTCAAGCCCATCTTCCTCCCCGGCGAATCGCTGCGCGTCCAGCTCATTCAGGAGGGTAAGGAAGTGGGGCAGGGAGTGGGCTATCTCGACGATGGGACGATGGTGGTGGTGGAGAACGGGCGCAAGTTCATCGGGAATACCATCGAGGTGATCGTGACGCGCATGCTGCAGACCACCGCCGGGCGCATGATCTTCGCCCAGCCCACAGAGGATCGCCGGGATCGATGAAGGCCACGGTCATCACCGTCTCCCGTCAGAAGGGGAGCGGAGGCAACCCAATCGCTCTGAACCTGGCCCAGACTCTGGGCTATCGCTTCGTGGATCGCGAGAGCATTCACCGGGCTGCCTTGGAGGCGGGGGTCCCCGAAGTAGCCCTGCGCGAGTTGGAGTATGAGGGACAGAGGGATCTGATCGAACGCATCCTGGATCGCCTCAAGACCCTGCCCCCCATCCCGGCCACCGTTCAGCCCTCCCAACTCCCTCGGGAACCTCTGCCACCTAGCCTGGGGCTCCCCTTCGGCAGCCTGATCAGCGCGGGGGTCCCGCCCTTCGCCTCCACCATGGAGGACTACGTGCGCATGCTGAACCTGGTGATGAGCGAGCTAGCCCGTCAAGGTCAGGTGGTGATCGCCGGGCGGGGCGGGCAGGCCCTGTTGCGCGGCTGGCCGGGAGCCTTCCACCTCCTGGTGGTGGCCCCCTTCCCCCAACGGGTCGCGGCAGTCATGGCCGGGCCCAGCGCAACCGGGATCGCCACCGAGGCCCAGGCCCGCGCCAGGGTGCGCGCCAGCGATGAGGCCCATCGCGATTTCCTGCGCCGCTACCACCACATCGAATGGTTACAGCCGCTCCACTACGATCTGGTCCTCAACACCGCCCAACTCTCCCCCGCGGCGGCGGCGGAGGTGCTCCTGGCCGCCCTGGAGCGCGCCAAAGCCCGCCCAGGCGGGTAGATCATGGGTCTGGTGCTCTACAACACCCGCACACGGCGCAAAGAGGATTTCGCTCCCCAGCGCGCTGGCCAAGTGCGCCTGTATGTGTGCGGGCCCAACCTCTACGGCCCCTGCCATGTGGGGCATGCCATGTCCTACATCGTTTTCGATGTGCTGCGCCGTTACCTGGATTACCGCGGCTATCAAGTCAGGCATGTGCAGAACTTCACCGACATCGAGGACCGCATCATCGAGACCGCCCGCGCTCAGGGTCTCAGCACCGACGAACTGGCCCGCGTTTACATGGATCGCTTCTTCCGAGAGATGGACGCCCTGAACGTGCTGCGGGCCCACCACTATCCGCGGGCCACCCAGTTCATCCCCCCCATGCTCCAGATCATCCAAAAATTGATCGCCACCGGCCACGCCTACCAGGTGGATGGCGATGTCTACTTTCGGGTGACGAGATTTCCCCGTTACGGGCAACTCTCCGGCCGCTCGCTGGGGGAGATGAAGGCCGGGGCGCGGGTGGAGATCGATCCGCGCAAAGAGCACCCCCTGGATTTCGCCCTGTGGAAGGCGGCCAAGCCGGGGGAGCCCAGTTGGGAGAGCCCCTGGGGGCCGGGCCGCCCGGGGTGGCACATCGAGTGTACGGCCATGTCCCTCCAGCACCTGGGGGAACAACTGGACATCCACGGCGGCGGTCAGGACCTGATCTTCCCCCACCATGAGAACGAGATCGCTCAGTCCGAGGCTTACACCGGCCAAGCGCCCTTCGTCAAGTATTGGGTGCACAACGGGTTGCTGCGGCCCAGCGAGGACCAGGAGAAGATGACCCGCCACCTGAGCAATTTTGTGAGCTGCCAGCAGGCCCTGGAGCGTTATGAGCCGGATGCCATCCGCCTGTGGGTGCTCACCTCCCATTACCGCAACCCTCTGACCTGGTCCGAGGAGGGCATCCGGGCGGCCCAACAAGGCCTAGAGCGATTGCGCGCGGCCACGCGGCCCGCCGTGCCAGCCAGGGTGTCCGTCGCGAGCGACCCTACCTCCCCACCGGGGGGGATGACCGAGGCGCGCGAGGCTTTTATCCAGGCCATGGACGACGACCTCAACACCCCCCAGGCCGTGGCGTCTCTCTTCGAACTGGCCAAGGCCATCAACCAAGCTCGAGACGAGGGGCCCGCGAACATCGCCCCGGCCCAGGGCCTGCTGCGGGAGTTGGCTGGAGTCCTGGGGCTGCGCCTGGAGGAGCCGACCGTGGACGAGGCCTTTCGCCGCGAGATCGAAGCCCTGATCGCCCAGCGAGCCGGGCTGCGGAGTGAGAGGAAGTGGGCCGAGGCCGATCGCATCCGCACGCAGTTGAACGAGCGAGGGGTCATCCTGGAGGACGGCCCCGGAGACACCACCTGGCGCTTGGGTCCCGCGTAGCGGGATGCTTGACCGTGGCGTGGCCTTCAGCTATAATTTATCGACCGCGGGGCGAACCGTCCCCGCGCTGTCATGGATCGCTGGGTAGCGGGGGCACCAGGGTACATCCGGCCCTCTTGAAGTCGACATCCCGATCGGGATCGCTCCCTTACGGGCTGGCGTAGCTCAACGGCAGAGCAGCGGTTTTGTAAACCGCCGGTTGGAGGTTCAACTCCTCTCGCCAGCTCTAAGTTGAGGATCTCCGCCTGGGGCGGATCAGACAGTCCGCCTCGGGCGGTCGAAGGCAAGCGATAGAGCAAAGGGGTATACCC
>JACPWV010000070.1 GCA_016196905.1 Chloroflexota bacterium
GCCTGCCCGAGGCGCTGGCGCTGCGCCTGGCCCTGGGCCGATAAGATAATACCGCGTCAGGGCAAGGCCGCTTCGAGGTCCCTTGTCGCGATGCGGAGACGATCCCTCCCGTTGGATCGTCTCTTTTTTTCATCGCTGCTCGCCCCCAGGAACCTTCGACTGGCTCCCAGCGTCTAGAACTCAGACGATCCGCACTGTCCCAATGGTCACGCTGATCTCGAACGAACGCTTAACCTAGGAGGATAGAACATGAGATTTCCCATCGTTCTCGGTGGACTCGCCTTCGGCGGGCTGGTGATCGGCGTCGCCGCGCTGGTCATGCTGGGCATCGGCTTGCCGGTTTCGTTGTCCCCCGATTTTCATGCGCCTGCCCTGGCGCCGCTCCCCGCGCCCGAACCCTTCGAAGCTAGCCCGCTCAGATCGATCGCGCTTCAAGCACAATCTGTCGATCGGCTGGTCATCCACACCGCGAGCCTCTCGATCTTGGTGGAGGATACCGAGGAGACCTTGGCCCGCCTGGAGGCGCTGGCCGCTGAACTCGGTGGCCACATATCCAATGCGCAAACCTGGAAAGGAGACCAGGAACTCTACGCCAGCGTCACGCTGCGCATCCCCGCGGCTGCTTTCGACGAGGCGCGCCGCCAGATCAAGGTCCTGGCCCTCGAACTGCAGGGCGAGACCCTTAACAGCCAGGACGTGAGCGAGGAGTACACCGACCTGCAGGCTCAATTGGAGAATCTACGCCTGGCGGAGCAGGAACTCCGCGAGCTCCTCAGCGCTGCCCAGGAGCGAGGCGAGAGTGCCGAGGGCGTGCTGGCTATCTACCGCCAGTTGGCCGAATATCGCGGCCAGATCGAGGGCCTCCAGGGCCGCATCCAATTCTTGGAGGACCAAGCCCAGTTAGCCACCCTGACCGTCAACGTCAACCCCAAAGAGGTAGAGCCCCCGGTGGTCGAGGAGGGCTGGGATCCACTGCGCACCGTTCGAAGTTCGACGCGGGATTTGGTGAAAGCGCTCCAACTCCTGGCCGATGTGGCCATCCGGCTGCTGGTCACCGCGCTGCCCATAGGATTAATTTTGCTCACCCCGCCCATCGGTGTTTATCGAGTTTGGCGGGCCCGCCGCCCGCCTCAGGCGGGCTCCGCGGTTACCCCGATGGTTTCTTAAGGATGCGCAGGTACGAAGTTCCTATTGTCACGGGGTGTCAATTTAGCCTACAATGGCCTGCATCGAGAGCCGGCCAAAAGAGGAGGTCAAGATGAAACAACGGATAGTTCTAGCCGGTGTGCTCGTTATCCTGGTTGTCGCGGGCTGCGCCCCGGCCGCGCCAGCGCCCATTGCCCCCTCGATCGATCAGGGGAGGCAGATCGGTTTGCCCGAGGGCCAGATCGTCGCTCCTCAAGGGCCGGTGGCACCGGAAGTGCCTGCACCGCCAGCGGTGTCCGGCGTGGGAGGCGCACCAGAAGCTACCGATCAGGCCGCGGCGGCCCAGGGCTTCGGGCGGTTCATCATCAGCCAGGCGCAGATGACCATCTACGCCGAGAATCCAGAGTTCACGCTGATCCAGATCGAGGATCTGGCCTTGGCCCTGGGCGGCTTCATCTCCAATTCCCAGATCTCTCGCTTCGAAGATCAGATCCAAGGGTTGATCAGCATCCGCGTCCCGGCCCAGGCTTTCAAGGAAGCCCGGCGGCGCATCCGGGATCTGGCTCAGGAGGTGGCCGCCGACCAGGTCTCGGGCCAAGACGTCACCGAGGAGTTCACCGACCTGCAGTCGCGTTTGCGCCATCTGGAGGCCACCGAGGCCGAGCTCTTAGAGCTGCTCACCACTGTCCGCGAGCGTACCCAAAGCGCCGCCGAGGTCCTGGCTATCTTCAACGAGCTCACCAAGATTCGTGAGCAGATCGAACAGGTCAAGGGCCGCATCAACTATCTCGATAACCTGGTGACCTTTGCCTCTATTACCGTCCAGGTGCTGCCCCCGCCGGAGCCGGAGAAGGTGGAATTTATCGGCGAGGTCGAATCCGTCGAAGATGAGACCTTCGTGGTTAATGGGACGACGGTGGTGCTCGAGGCAGATGCCGAGGTCATCGGCGAGATCGAAGAGGGCGCCATAGTAGAGGTGCGTGGCCTCCGGCATGCGGACGGCACGGTCTCCGCCTCGCGCGTCGAGGTCGCAGAGCTGCTGGCGGGCGAAGTGGAGTCCATCGAGCCGTCGTTCCAGGGACGCACCCTGGTCGTGCAGGGCAGGACCGTCATCCTCGGCCCGGGGACCGAGATCATCGGGGCCCTTCAGGAAGGGAGCCAGGTGGAGATCCACGGCTTCCCTCAAGAGGACGATTCGCTTCAGGCGGCGCGGGTCAAGGTGACCAAGGCGGCCCCGCGTTGGAACCCGGGCCGGACTGTGCGCCAGGCGCTAGCGCAGTTGACCTTGGCGATTCAAGGAATCGCCGATCTGGCCATTTGGGTATTGCTCTTTGTTTTGCCCACCGCCGTGCTGCTGAGCGTGCCCGTCTTAGCGGCATTCAGCGGTTGGCAGTGGTATCAGCGCCGTCGACGGGGCGCCGCGGGCGCGGTTTCGAGCGACCGTCCTATGGTCTAAGCTAGAAAAAGCCCCTCTGGGAGACCCATGAATGCTGCGGGAGCGTCCGCCTGAGGTGGACGCTCCCGCGGGCTTTTTCATTCTATCTATATTTTTGAAGCACAAGCGTTTAACTTGGTGTTGGAGATCGCCACTCGGTAGGGGCTTTTCGGAACGCGACCCGACGCGTAAACACCCTCGGCGAGCCGTAGCTCGCCGAGAGGTCAGCCATTCCATCGAATTTAACCCAACGATCGAACCAGCCTTCTACACTTTGACGCGCCACAAAACCGCCTCCAATTCGGGATGATAAGGCTCAGCTAGGAGGATGCCTTCGCGGGAGACTGTGGGAGGGGATGGCAAAGCGCGCCTTGGCTCATTCACAATCGGAGCACCCCACTTCGCCGTACATCCAGATCTCGGGCTGGACCATGATCCCTCTCTGGATAGATTAGCTCAAGGCGCAGGAGAGGACGGTGAACCTCACTACTAAGGCAGTCTGCTCTTCTCCTAGAGGCCGATGCCCAGCGAGGTTGGTGCAAGGCCGGGCGTGTACGCAGCCCCGTCGCTGCTGCGCGATCCGTAAGTCCCACAGGCCCTGGTGCCCA
>JACPWV010000071.1 GCA_016196905.1 Chloroflexota bacterium
GTGGCACGGCTGATCCTCACCCGGGTCGGCCGTTCATAGAGGGAATGATCAATGGGTCTGGTCGTGGTGAACCTGAGCCGGGTGGCGCGGCAGATCAAGGAACCTTATTCTATGGTGGGCCTGGCCCACTTCCTCGATTTCGCCGCCTACCTTTGCGTCTCTCAAGGAGCCATCGCCTGGCATAAGCACCCCGACCAGGATGAGCTTTTCTTGGTCTGGCGAGGCGAGATCGCCGTGGAGAGCGAATGGGGCAATCTGGTGTTGCGAAGTGGGGAGATGGCGGTGGTGCCTAAAGGGGTCTTTCATCGCTCGGCCTCGGTGACGCGCTCCATCGTGATGATCATCGAGCGAGCACTCCACGCCGAACGGCAGAACGGCCAGCGGCGCCTTTTGGCCCTGCGCGGCGAGAGGATCGTCCCTAAGGTGAGTCTCGCCGAGATAAGCGCTCGCCTGGGAGATCCTGGCATGCCCGCGGAGCTTTTGCGCATGGATGGCTGCAGCGTGCGCTTGCATCTCTTCCAGGGCGAGGGGGCTTGGCGAGAGCCCTCTAGTCCCCAGCTGCTGTTGGTTCACCAAGGTCGGTTGCGCTTGGAGGGCGAAGGGCAAGCCACCACTTTGGAGGAGGGGGAGCTGGTGGTGATGCCGCGCGGGCTGCGCCATCGGGCCCAGGCCGTCGAGCGTGCGGTGGCCGTGACCTGGGCCCAGGCTTGACAGGGCCATGAAAGCGACGGCGGTGGCGGGGGCCAACATCGCCCTGATCAAATATTGGGGCAATCGTGACGAGGCCCTGCGCCTGCCCATGAACTCCAGCCTCTCCATCACCTTGGACACCCTGCTCAGCACCTCCACGGTGATGTTTGATGGCGACCTGGAAGAGGATGAGATCAGCATCGATGGGACGCCGGCCGAAGCAGCCGTTCGGTCTCGCGTCGTCGAACATCTGGATCGATTGCGGCGTTGGGCCGGTTCCGAGGAGCGAGCCCGCGTAGCTTCCTACAACAATTTTCCTCGCGGCGCAGGGCTGGCCGCCTCGGCCTCCGGCTTCGCCGCCCTCACCGCCGCCGCGACCAGGGCGCTGGGACTCTCCCCGGACGAACGCGAGTTGAGCTCCTGGGCGCGAACCGGCTCCGGCTCGGCGGCGCGTTCCATCCTGGGCGGGTATGTGGAATGGAGAGCGGCCGATCGCCACCCGGATTCTTACGCCGAGCAGATCGCCCCGCCCGAACATTGGGAGCTCTTAGACTGCATCGCCATTGTCTCGACGGTACCCAAGTCGGTATCCTCCGCGGAAGGGCATCGCCTCGCCCCCACCAGCCCCCTGTATCGGGCGCGGCTGGCCCAGGTGGAGGCCGCTCTGCCCCAAATGCGCCAAGCCATTCTGGAGCGCGACTTCCAACGTCTGGGGGAGCTGGCCGAGGCGGAGGCCCTCTCGCTGCATGCTATCATGTGGACCTCGCGGCCCAGCCTGATGTATTGGATGCCCGAGACGGTGCGGGTCTTGGCGGCGGTTCGGGAGCGGCGTCGAGAAGGGCTTTCCGCTTACTTTACCCTCGACGCCGGCCCTAACGTGCATGTGCTGACCACGCCCGAGCACGGGGAACAGGTTAGTCGGCGCCTGGCCCAGGTGGAGGGGGTCCAACAGGTGAAGGTGGCCCGGCCCGGCCCCGGGGTGCACCTGGTTGAGCAGCATCTGTTCTAAGCGATGGCCACACTTTTCTTGAAATTGGGCGGCTCTCTGATCACCGACAAAGCACACCGCGAAACCCCGCGCCCGGATGTTATTCGACGCTTGGCGGCGGAGATCCGCGAGGCGTCGGCGGCGGATCCCGAATTGAGATTGGTGCTGGGCCACGGCAGCGGCTCCTTCGGCCACTACGCGGCCCAGGAGCATCGAGTTGCTGAGGGGATATCGCCGGGCGGCGACTGGCGCGGCTTCGCCGAGACCGCTGCCGCGGCGGCCCGCTTGAATAGGATTGTGGCCGATACATTTTTGGAGGAGGGTTTGCCGGTTCTTTCTTTCGCCCCCTCCGCCTCGGCGCTCGCTCGCGGGGGGCGGCTGGTCGAGATGAGCTGGGAGCCGATCCGCGATGCCTTGGAGCGCGGCTTGATCCCGCTGGTGTACGGAGATGCGGGATTCGACGAGGCTCAGGCTGCCTGCATCCTATCGACCGAGGAGGTGTTTGCCTACCTGGCTCGCCATCTCCAGCCCGAGCGCATCATCCTGGCCAGCGATGTCGAGGGCATCTACAGCGGCGAACCGCAACGGGATGCCGGTGCTCGTTTGCTCGCCCGCATCTCTCCGGCCGAGTGGCCGCGCCTGGAGAAGCGGCTGGGCGGCTCCCCGGCAGTGGATGTGACCGGCGGGATGCTGGGAAAAGCGCGGCGCATGGTGGAGTTGGTCCAAGCTCAGCCCTCCGTCCAGGTTCACTTCGTCTCCGGGCAGCGACCGGGGGAGGTCAAAGAGGTGCTCTTGGATCGGCATTACACCCGAGGGACGATCCTGGCTTTCTCGTGAAAGCGATGCGCGAGCCCGTCGAATCGATCGTCACCGAAGAAGAGCCGCTGGTTATCGACGCCTCCTACGGCGAAGGGGGAGGTCAGATCCTGCGTACGGCCTTGGCTCTGAGCACCCTCCTCCGCCGTCCCCTGCGGATCAAAGGGATTCGAGCCGGGCGCAAAAACCCCGGCCTGGCCGCGCAGCATCTTTTGGGGGTGTTGGCTACCGCCAAGCTGTGCGCTGCCGAGCTGGAAGGGGCCCAGCTCAGCTCGCAGAGTCTGTCCTTCGTTCCGCGCGAGGCGCCGCGGCCCGGTCGTTACGTCTTCGATGTGGCCGAGGCGCGCCGGGGCGGAAGCGCCGGCGCCACCAGCCTGGTCTTCCAGACCATCCATCTGCCCCTGGCCCTCGCCGGGGGGCCTTCGGAGGTCGTCCTCAAGGGCGGCACCCACGTTCCCTGGAGCCCGCCTTACCATTACCTGGAGTCGGTCTATGCGCCGACAATAGCCCGCATGGGCCTGCAACTCGAACTGTACCTGGAACGCTGGGGCTTCTACCCTCAGGGGGGTGGGATCGTCCAGGTGCGGCTGATGGGCGGCGTGAAGTTACAACCCTTGGAGCTGAGCGAGCGCGGGGGTTTGCGCCGCATCCGCCTGCTCTCCGCCGTTGCGCGCCTGCCCCGCTCCATCGCCGAGCGCCAGGCCCGGCGAGCCGAGGAGTTGCTGCGCGAGGAGGGACTGCCGCCGGAGGTTGAGATCGCGGAGGCCGACGCCCCCGGCCCGGGGACTTTCGTCTTTGTGGAGGCGGAGTTCGAGAACTCTGTGGCTGGATTCTCGGCTTTGGGCGAGCGAGGGAAACCGGCGGAGCGGGTGGCCGAGGAGGCACTTGACCAGTTCATCGATCATTATCGCAGCGGAGAAGCGATCGATCCGCACTTGGCCGATCAATTGATCCTCCCGCTGGCCTTGGCCGAGGGCCCCTCCTCGTTCTCCACCTCGCGAGTGACTCAGCATTTGTTGACCAACATCTGGGTGGTGGAGCGTTTTCTTGAAGCGCGCTTCGAGGTGCGCGGCGAACTGGGTTCACCCGGCAGCGTGATCTCTCGGCCGGAAGGATCTCATGTTTGAGGTGGTTTTCCTGGGCACCTCCGCCTCGGCCCCCTCCCTGGCGCGCAGCCTGGTCTCCACCATGGTGCTCTACAAAGAGTATCGCTTCTTGATCGACTGCGGCGAGGGGACTCAGCGGCAACTGCTCAAGAGCGGGATGGGCTTTAAAC
>JACPWV010000067.1 GCA_016196905.1 Chloroflexota bacterium
CCTCTCGGTGAGGACCAGTAGGTCTGGCCCGCCCGCGCCGAGATGGGCTGTGTCGTCCTCGCGCCGGTGGACTTTGAAGCCCAGCACCTGCTGGTAAAAGGCCAGCGAGCGGTCGAGGTGGGAGACGGTCAGGTAGACCGCGCCCAGCACGGTGTCGGGGTGGATAGACTCAGGCATGGGGAGCCTCTGCAATCTCAGCTGCATTCACGCCGCGGCCGGTGACGAAGTTATACGAATCCACAATCAGTTGAAAGACGACATCCAGCTCCTCCATCATCCGTGGGGTATAGAGCATGACCATCCCCAAATTGCCCATATACTGGGCCATCGGGTGCGGCTCGGCCCAACCGGCCTGGATGGCCTCCCGGGCTCGCTCCTCAGGCAGCGATACATGCAGGCTGCCGTCAGGATGGATATGGGCAAACTCCCGCCCGACAGCTATCGCCTCCGGGTGGGCCAGCGGCACGCCCTCGCGTAACCACAGCGCCTGGGCGCCGGGAACCGAGACGATCGTCGGTCGCCTCTCGACATCGGGCAGGGCATAGGCGCGCCGGAACAGCTCAGCGTTGACATCCGGGACGGGCTGCACGCCGATCTGCGCGTGGGGCATCCCCTTATGAGTCAGCGGCTGGGGACCGCTGCGCTGGGGTAAACTAGAAACATTCATCTCTTGGCCTCCATTTGTTGAGCACAGCCTCCCCCGCTAGAAAGGAAGGCCCAACAGCCGGTCCAGCCCCAGCGCACCGCTTCCCAGGATCAGCAACGCCAGGGCGGAAGCCAGGTTGATCAGATCGAATTCATAACCGGTTGTGTCCATGCGCGTGAATCCGCCCCGCCAGCCGCCCTGGGGCAGCTTGGCCTTCCAAATGGCTACGGCCATATCGATGGCCATGAGCGGTGCCCAGAGGCGGACGAGCAAGCCGAGGATGAGGCAAATCCCCCCGATGACTTCGACGACAGCCACCACCCAGGCAAAGAACATGGGATAGGGTACGCTCATCTGCTGCAAGAAGCCAGCAAACCCCTTAGGGCCACCGATGGGTGGCACCTTGAAGAACTTAGGGTAGCCATGCACGATGAAGATGATCCCCAAGACGATGCGCAGGGGCAATGCGGCCCACTCCCCCCAGGTTGTAGCAATGAGATCCATCAGAAACACCTCCTTTATTTGAATTTGAGTACGGGTCGTTTATCTCTCGATAAACCTAAAGGCCTTGACCATTCATATATGAACTAAAGCTTCAAAAAAAGATGATCTCGGTACTCCAGAAGACGACCTTCCTTCCTCACGCTGCCCCCATCTTCTGCAAAAAAAGCATCAGCGCTTCCCGCTCCGCGAAGCTCAGGCCCGCGAGCGTTTCCGTGAGCGCGGCTTGGTATGCGGGGTGGGCCGCGGCCAATCGCACTTGACCTGCCGCGGTGATTTGGGCGTAGGTCACCCGGCGATCATCGTGCGATGAACTGCGTTTGACCAACCCCTCCGCCTCCAGTCGATCGATCAATCCGGTAACATTGGACCGCGCACAGGAAAGTTTCTCAGCCATGACACTGAGCGGCAGGCGAGAGTCTTCCGCTTCGGCCAGTAGAGTGAGCAGCTTGTACTTGGGAACGGAAAGGCCGTGCTGTGCGAGCGCGACCTCCATCCGAGCCAGGATGCGATCTCCGGCCCGGAGGATTTCTTCAAGCAGAAAGGTATAGTCACCGGTCATGCTCAAATAGTACACGTGTGAACTAAATTTGTCAAGATCGACGTAGGACTGCAGAGGACAAAGAAAGACTCGCTACACGGCGCTGGACTGTCCGATCAACTAAGCCGAATCCGGCCTGAAGATAGGAGCGGACAAAGAGGTTTGGCTTTCCTGGAGGTTTGAATGCCCATAGACCACCACCTGCCACACGATGGTCTGACTGTAGTGGCGTCGCTTCAGGCCATTAGCGCGCACCACGGCATCCACCGCCGCACTGAGATGCAGGAAGGTACGGAAGGGGCTTCGGCGCAGCCAGTAAAAGAAATTTATGATCGGGAGGCTTATCTTCATCCACCAGGTATCGCGCGGATAGACCACCCCGTAAAATTTACGAGCCTTCTCCGAGGATCGCCCAAGCAGCCCTTCCATATGGTGATAGCAACAGATCACCCGATCGAGGGTCACAATGTCCGCCGCGGGAATATTTGGGGCCAACGCGACGAAGTCTCCGTGGTGAAGGTTGATGCGATCGGCGTGGCCGCGACGCTGGGCTTCTTCTTTGGCGACTTCAATATAGGCGGTTGAGGCATCCACGCCGGTGGCGCTACGTACGCCAGCCTTGAGTAATTCGTGCTGGATGACCCCTACTCCTCCGCCGATATCGAGCAGCGTCATCCCTTGAATACCCTCGGCCTTCAGTGCGTCGATCAACATCCGCGTCGTCCTATCTGGACCTTTCTGGCGATACCGTTTCAGATCATCGGCCGCCACTTTCCGATTGAACTCCATCTCGATGCCCTGGCATTGGCAGCAGTTCATACTCTGCCCTCCTGCATCACGAATGCAGCGCCTGTGTCAATCTCGAAGCTCCGCTATCGATCCCTCGTCGTGCGAAACCTCCCTTCGATCGGAGTGGTCCTCTTGCATTACTCCGCCTCGGCGTAAGGGGCCAGCACCTCGTTGGACGCATCGATGGTCGCACGAATCTGTTCGGCCGAGATTTGCTGGCGATCGAAAGTCACCGTCACTTTCTTGCTTTTCCAGTCCGCAGTCACGCTGCGGATCCCCAGCAGGGCCCTCACCTGCTGGGCGACATAGGTCTCTCAACCCGGACAGAACATCGCCGGAGCCAGGCGCATCAGCTGCTCGTCCATCCTCTGCGATCTCCTTTGGTCATCGCGGAGCGGGTGTTCGATCTAGCCTCGATGAAGGAACCAAGTTTTCCTTACTCGTAGCGCAGGGCCTGGATGGGGTCCAGGCGCGCAGCACGCCAAGCGGGGTATGAACCGAAGAAGAGCCCCACCCCGATGGAAAAGCCGGTGGCGAGAAGGATGGCTTCCAGGGAGATCACGGCCCTCAAATCGGGCACCAGGCTGGTCAAGGCCTGGGAGCCCCCGATGCCCAAGGCAGTTCCGATCCCACCTCCAATCACGCTCAGAACCACCGCCTCCGCCAGGAACTGGGAGAGGATATCACTGCGCTTGGCCCCCACCGCCTTGCGAATGCCGATCTCCCGGGTGCGTTCGGTGACCGAGACCAGCATGATGTTCATGATGCCGATGCCCCCTACCAAAAGAGAGATGGCCGCGATGGAGGCCAAGAAGACGGTTAAGATCCCGGTGATCTCCCCAAAGACGGAGAGCACATCGGCCTGGTTGATGATGGTGAAGTCATCATCGGCGGCGTAAAGGATCCCATGTCGGCGGCGCAGGATCTCGGCGATCTGCTCGCTGGCGGAGGCCATGCGCTCCTCGCTGACCACCTGGACGTAGATGGCCGACACCACCGCCTCCCCAGCCGCCGTCCGCTCGCGGAAGAGTCGGTTATGGGCGGTGGAAAGGGGGACCCAGACGATATCGTCTTGGTTGGCGAACCCCGTGCCCCCCAAGGGTCTCATCACCCCGATTACCCGGAAGGGAACACGGTTGATTTTGATGGTCTCGCCAAGCGGGAGAACGCCCGAGGGAAAGAGACGTTCGGCCACTTGCGAACCGAGGACGGCCACGCGGGAGGCGGCCTGTTCGTGACCCGAGGCGATGAATTCCCCTAGAGCCACCTCGACACGGCGGACGGCGGCGTACTCGGGGGTGGTGGCTACCATGAGGGTGCCCCTTGACTCATCGCCGTAAACCACCTCCACGAAACGATTGAAGGCGGGGGCCACCCTAACCAAGTCGGGGGCGGCCAGAGGATCGGCCAGGACGCGCGCGTCACCCAGGGTTAAGGGGGTGGGCGAGGATGCCCCGGCGATGGAACTGAAGGTGGCCCGACCGCTGGAAGGCCCCCCCTCCAGGGTTCCCGGAAGCACGAAAAGTAGGTTGGAGCCCAGGCTCTGCACCTGCTCCGCCACCAAGACTTGGACTCCTTGACCGATGGAGACCAGGGCGATCACCGCCCCCACCCCGATGATGATGCCCAGCATGGTTAGCACGGAACGCAGCAGGTTGGCGGACAGGCTGTCGAAGGCCTCCCGCGCCGCCTCCCACAGGTTCATAGGGTTCCCTCCAAGACGGATCGATCCTCCAGCTTTTCATCGGAAAGAAGAACCCCATCGTGGAGGCGCAGGATGCGTCGGGTGCGCGAGGCGATGTAGGGATCATGGGTGACGAAGATCACCGTGATGCCCCGCTCCCGGCTCAAATGCTCCAGAACCTCCATCACCTCGGCGCCCGATTTGGAGTCCAGGTTTCCGGTGGGCTCATCGGCCAAGATGATGGGGGGCTGGTTGACCAGGGCGCGAGCGATGGCCACCCGCTGCTGCTGACCTCCGGAGAGTTCCTGCGGTCGGTGGTGGACTCGATCTCCTAGCCCCACCGCGCGCAGGGCCTGTTCGGCCCGTTCCCGGCGACGATCCCCGCGGCCATACAGCAGGGGGAGCTCGACGTTGCGCAGGGCGGTGGCGCGAGGGAGGAGATTGAAAGTCTGAAAGACAAAGCCGATCTTTCGGTTCCGGATCTGGGCTAACTCGTCATCGCTGAGCCCTCCCACCTCTTTCCCCTCCAGAAAGTAGCGGCCTGAGGTCGGCCGATCCAGACAGCCCAGGAGGTTCATCAGGGTGGACTTCCCCGAACCGGAGGGCCCCATGATCGACACCAGCTCCCCAGGTTGGATCTCCAAGGAGACACCTCGCAAGGCGGGCACCTCCACCTGCCCCAATCGGTAGACCTTAACGAGATTCTCAGCGCGGATGAGCGGGCTTTCGGTCATCCCTACCGCGATCCCCCGAACTGAAAGGTCTCTTGCAATAATTCCCTGCCTGAGATGGGCCGAATGATCACCTGATCTCCCTCGCTCAGGCCCTCCAGCACCTGAGTGAAGGACTCATTCCTCAGCCCGGGCGTGATCTCCACCAGAAGCGAACCCGAAGCCATCGCCTTCTCCACATACAGCCGACCGGCCTCGCGATCGACCCGGATGGCACGATTGGGGACGAGGAGCGCCCCCTCGGCTCGCTGAGCTGCGATCTCTACATTGGCGGTCATGCCCACCCGCAGGCGCGGATCGTCCTCCTCCAGGCGGACGCGCACGGGGTAGGTGACCACCCCGCCCTCCAGGCTGGCGGCGGGGGCGATGAAGTCGATGCGGCCCCTGAAGCGCTCGTCAGGCAGGGCGTCCAGGGTCACCCGGGCGGTTTGGCCCGGCGCGATCCGAGCGATATCGATTTCATCGATAGCCAACTCGATAAGCAGGGAGGAGAGGTCCATCAATTGGAAGACCGGCGATCCTGGGGCGATCGTCTGCTCTACCTCGACCATGACCTGAGTCACCGTGCCCGAGAAGGGAGCAACCAGCGCGGCCCGCTCCAACGAAAGCCGCGCTTGCTGCCAGGCGGCCCGGGCCCGATCTACCTCGGCCTGGGCTCGGGCGATCTCCTCTTGGGAGGGGCCAGCCAAGGTGAGGTTGTAGTGGGCGAGCGCCTGTCGATATTCGACGGTAGCTTGCTGCAGAGCGATCCCCTGGGGAAGCGCGCTGGCCCCGGGCATCCAGCTGACCCGATCCCAGGCGCCCTGGGCTTGCTGGAGGTTGAGCCGGGCCAGCTCCAGTTGAGGCCGTGTCCAGGCGGGCCAGAGCCTGACCCACCTCCACCTCTTGCCCCTCCTCAACCGGGACCTCGACCACGCGCCCCGAGATGGCGAAGGAGAGGGTCCGCTCCAGGGTTGGGGCCACGCTGCCCGATCCGCTGACCGTGGCCACCAGGGTTCCCCGCTCCACGCTTACGAGTTCTGCTTGGGCTTCGGCGGGATTTGTCCCCGCCTGCCCTCGCGACCAGGCGGCGTACCCCACACCTCCCACCAAAAGGACCGCAATCCCGACAAAGATCCAACGTCTCACGGTTGACTCCCTGCGCAGATTTAGTCTTGGCGGTTGAACATCCACACGGCCAAGCTGATCATCAGCGCGCCGAAGGCGGAGACGATGGCGATCTCCTGAGCCATGGAGACCGGCTGTCCGAAGAGGGTGACCCTCAGCCCGAACTGGGGCAATAACGCGAGTAGCTGAGGAGGGAGGTTCTGGGATTCGAACATCTCCTGACGGAGGGGATCGATG
>JACPWV010000065.1 GCA_016196905.1 Chloroflexota bacterium
TCGGACTGGATGTATGCACCAACGTCGATGATGCGCTGCCAACGAGGGTCGGTTTGGCCTTCGGGGCTTGGGGTCCCGGGCAAGATGGCATCGGCGCGCTTGATCGCGTTCTGAACTGTCATTGTCGGCTGCCTAACTAGGAATTATACGGAATCTTCGCCGCATAAAGCCCCATTTTGGGGTGTTACACGGCGAGTAGTCTGTGTAATAAATCCTTTCGACAAACGTCTATATTCAAAGGGCGGCCTTCTCGGCCGCCCCCTTTTCTATCGGCTAATATGCATGGGCATGATGACGTGGACGAAATCCTCGCTGTCCACCGGGCGGAACACGCCCGGGCTGGAGGGGGTGCTCGTCTCCAAAACCACCTGGGGGGAGGTGATCACGTTTAAGACCTCGATCAGGTAGCGGCCGTTGAAGGCGATCTCCAGCGGCTCGCCCTCCACCTCGGCGTCCAGCTCGCTGCGATCGTCGCCCACCTCCGCGGCGGTGGCGGACACCACCAGCCTCCCCTCGGTGGGCATCATCTGCACCCGGACGATGTTGGCCGCGTCGCGGGCGAAGAGCGAAGCGATCTTGGCCGCCCGCAGGAAGTCCTGAGTGCCGATGACAGTGCGGGTGGCATGGGTCTTGGGGATGATCTGCTGATAATCTGGGAAGTTGCCTTCGATGAGTTGGGAAACTAGCTCAATGGCACCCCCCAGCTCGGAGTTACTAAGGCGGAAGAGGATCTGGCTGCCCTTGGGGGGGATGAGCACCTCAACGGGCTCCTCCTGGCCGGCCGCGATGCGGCTCAGCTCTTGCAAGGCCCGGGCGGGCACGATCACCGCGCGGCGCTCGGAGGTGCCCACCGTGTCGGGCAGAGAGGCGGAGCGCACCGAGAGGCGAAAACCGTCGGCAGCGGCTAGGGTTAAACGGCCATCCTGGAAATCAGCTAAGGCACCGGTGAGGATGGGGCGGCTCTCATCGCTGGCAGCGGCGAAGGTGACCTGGGCGATCATGCGGCAAAGGGCCTCGGAGTCGAGGGTGATTCGCTGCTTTCCCCCGACGGCCTCGGGGTCGGTACTGGCCGAGGGGATCAGGGGGAACTCTTGGGCATCGATGCCTTTGATATTGGCCTCGGTGCGGGCGCAGGTGAGGTGGAGGGTTTGGGTGCGGGCGATGAACTCAAGGTCAATTGTCTCTGGGGGCAAGCCATTGACGAAATCGACCAGCAGCCGTGCCGGGACGGTGGCGGAGCCTTCATCGCGGATCTTGGCCCCGATCCAGCAGGTGATGCTGGTGGACAGATCCGTGGCCGATAATTTCAGTTGTCCCTGATCGGTGGCCAGAAGGATGTTGTGCAGGACGGGCAAGACCGAACGGGTGCTCACCGCGCGGCTGACGATGGCTAGGCCCTTGGCCAAGTTCTCTTGCAGGCAGGAGAGCTTCACGGGGACCTCCTCACCTCCTTCCGCCCCAGGCGGACTTCACGGCGACGCAGTGCGGAACGCACCATACCTGAGAACATCAGCGTCGTTTGACCGGGATGACTAGCTTCTCAGCGGTGTGCGTTTCCGAGAACGCTACCACTTTTGTGTCCACAAGCCCCGCTTTCTTACCCGCAGCCATGACATCTCGTTCCGTGATTTGTGGCTTACCTTTGGGCCGTACTACCCATATCGCCCCGTCTTTCCTGAGGTAGCGCTGCAAGGCGTCCAGCTTCTTCAAAAATTCTTTCTTTTCGGCGGCGAAGAAGACGAGATCCGTGCCCCTCCGGGGCCGGCCGTCCGCGACATCACTGGTTCGCTCCCTGAGTTGGTCCCAGAAGCTCTTGTCTTTGACGCCGATCACCGCGATTCTCGAGCCTGGCTTCACCCCGAGCTTGTCCATCAAGCTCCGCGGGTAGCGGAGCTTCAGCGCCCATTTGTCCGCCTGCGCACCCAGATTAAAGGTTGCCACGCCATCTTGGAAAGTCACCTTGAGTTGGCCATTCTCTGCAGCGACCGACTGTACGTCTTTCAAAGAGATAGAAAGCCGAAAGGTGCCGCGGAAGTGAAGTTCGTTCGAGTCCAGGTGGGCCTTGCCGTCGGAAACCTTGCCGTCGAAGCGGGCTGTGCACTCAGCTTCCAGTCCCATGATCACTTCTCGGAAACGACCGAGTGGAGGGTCAGGTTCCCCCCCCCCTCTTCCCGTCTAGGAGAGAGGCCGGCGAATGGCATAGGCGGCACCGAGTATACAACAGATTGGGGTCCAATTCAAGGATGTGGCTAGATGCGGAGGTCGTAGATCCCCTCTTGGGCAGTCCACTCCCGACCGCAGATGGGGCAGCGCAGACGGTTGTTGGCCTCGATCAATGTGCCGCGCCGATCGAAGGGGCATTGAAAGAGTGCATCGGGCTGGGGCCTCGCCAATTTTTCGGCAATGGCCGCAATGAAGATGCTAGGGCTCAACTTCCACGGCGCGGCGGGCCCTTGCAGCCAGCCATCCAGGCGAGCCAGGGTCGGGGCGGGCACTAGGCGTTTCAAGAGGCCGAGGCGAAAGTGAGAGACGGCCAACTCTTTGGAGATGCGGAAGCCAGCCCGGCGAAGTTGTTGATCGATGTAAGCGGGGTGGAAATTAAAATTGAGTGGAGCGAACTCGCTCGGCTCCAAAGAAAAAGGTCGTTTCCTGGACCGACCCAGCATGTAACGCAGGATCTCTTTGAGGTTGCGCTTGTTAGCATACTCCAGCACATAGGTGCCTTGAGGGGCCAGGATGCGATGCACCTCGGCCAAGGCGGAGGGAACTTCCTTCAGGTGATGGAGCACGCGCACCGTCACCGCGGTGTCGTAGGCGGAATCGGCTAGCGGGAGACGGTAAATATCGGCGGCCACATAAACCAGACGCTGGTCGTTCCCCAGCCGCTCGCGTGCCTGCCCCAATTGGGAGCGCGCATAATCGACCAGGACCACCCGATCGTAGCCGCGGTAGAGATCCGCCAATCGACCGAAGCCGGCCCCGATCTCCACCAGCGCGCGGCCCTGGGTAGGGAGGAGATGGCGCAGGGCAATGCGCTCGGCGGCGTCCTCGTACTCGCGCCCCGGCCAGAAATCGTCTCGATAGCGGCTGCCTTCGTAATCACAGATGACGGGCTGGGTCATGTTTCACGTGGAACAAATATTATGTTCATTTATGGCTGTCAACCTTTGGTAGAGAGCGTGCAACTCCTCCTCGGAGTAGAAGTGGATGACGAGCCGACCCCTTTTGCCGCGTCGCTCAAGGTTGACCCGAGTGCCCAGCGCCCGCCGCAGGTCTTCTTCCAAGCGCTCGTCTTGAGGGGTTCGCTTAACAGTGCGCAACCGCCTGGGCTTTATTTTTCCCCAGCGGCGTATCAACTCCTCGGTCTGGCGAACGTTGAGCCCCCGCTGGAGGACCGTTGCGAGTGCTGCCTCCTGATCGCCTGGGCTGGCCAGTCCCAAGAGGGCCCGGGCATGGCTCTCGCTGATCTCCCCTGCTAGCAGCGCCGCTTTGGCTTTTTCAGGTAGGTGCAGCAGCCGCAGCGTATTGGTCACCGTGCTGCGATCCACCCCCACCCGCCGCGCCATCTCCTCCTGGCTCATGTTGAAGCGCTCGGTCAGCTCCTTGTAGGCCGCTGCTTTCTCCAACGCATCGAGGTCCTCCCGTTGCAGGTTCTCCACCAATGCTAGCGCCAAGCGATCGCGCGGAGTAACCTCGCGCACGATGACCGGGACGCTGGCCAGCCCCGCCAGGCGGGCCGCACGCCAGCGTCTCTCCCCGGCGATCAGTTGGTATCCCTCTGGGCTGTGGCTGACCAACAACGGTTGCACGATGCCGTTCTCTCGGATGGAGACGGCTAGCCCCTCCAATTCGTGGGGGTCCAGCGCTCGCCGCGGCTGGCTGGGGTTGGGGCGAATGCTTTCCAGGGGGACTTCCAGGACGCCGGGGATTGAAACTTCTGCAGCGGGAGGGATGAGCGCCTCCAGCCCGCGGCCCAACCCGCGCTTCTTTTCAGCCATGGCCGTCTCCCTTCCGAGCTAGCTTATACCGCTGGGATATTCTATCTCAAAATCACTCTGCTCGGGCAGGCGGTCCAGCGGTGGGCGCAGCCCACCGCTGCGCGCTAGGATCTCTCCCGTCCATAGCTGGGCGCCTCGCTCAAGCGGATGCTGCGTGGGATCACGGTAGCAAATACCCGCGCGCTGAAATGTTTTCTTACCTCCTCCACCACCTGTTGGGAAAGAGTGGTGCGCCCGTCGTACATGGTCATCACCAGCCCAAAGATCACCAAAGAGGGGTTCAGATTGCGTCTCACCAACACCAGAGTCTGGATCAAATGGGTCAACCCCTCCAAGGAGAGATACTCGCATTGGACCGGTACGATTACCCCCTCGGCTGCCACCAGCGCGTTGACGGTGAGCAAACCCAAGCTGGGGGGCGAGTCGATCAGGATGTAGTCATACTTGTCGGCGACCGGCTCCAGGGCCCCTCGCAACAAATATTCGCGCCGGGGCAGGGACACCAGTTCCACCTCCGCCCCGGCCAGTGAGGAGGTCGAGGGCACCAAATCCAGATGGAGCCATTTAGTGAGCTGGATGACCTGGGGCAGGGGGACTCCCCGAATGAGGGCATCGTAG
>JACPWV010000066.1 GCA_016196905.1 Chloroflexota bacterium
GGACATCGACGAGATCGGCGGCATCCCCCTTTTGGGGTTCAGGGAGGCCCCCATCCGCGGCTGGAACCTGACCACGAAGCGGGGCATCGACATCGTTTTGTCCGCCGCCCTCCTGGTCCTTTTGGCCCCGCTCATCCTGCTGATCGCCCTCCTGATTGTGATCGATTCCCCCGGGCCGGTCCTCTTCCGACAAACCCGGGTGGGGCGGGGCGGGGTGTTCTTCACCCTTCATAAATTCCGCTCCATGAGAGAGGGGGCCGAGGCAGAGGCTCCCCAGTTGGCCAACCTCAACCAGGCCGATGGAGCGATCTTTAAGATGCGCGCTGATCCGCGTCGAACGCGCATCGGAAAGTTCCTGCGCCGCACCAGCCTGGATGAGCTGCCCCAGCTTTACAACGTGTTGCGGGGGCAGATGAGCCTGGTGGGGCCGCGGCCTCCTGTGCCCGCCGAGGTGGAACACTACCAGCCCTGGCACCGCAAACGCCTGGACCTGCAGCCAGGGTTGACTGGACTGTGGCAGGTGATGGGGCGCAGCGAGCTGACCTTCGACGAGATGGTGCTGTTGGACCTGTTCTACGCCGAGAACTGGTCCTTATGGCTGGATTTCAAGATCCTGCTCATGACCATCCCCAGCGTCCTGGCCGGGAGGGGCGCCTACTAGCGCGAACTCCTCGAGGCAGCGCAGAAAAATCGAATGGCAGCTCCGAACGACAAGTACTCAGCTGAAGGGGGGCTTCCCAGGGAGCTCCCCGCGAACTACTATCACTGTTTCCTGGGCAACGGGATCGATGCGGTGCTCATCGGCTACACCGGCTCGATGGTTGCCGATCGGGCGCGTGGCTTGGATCGTTGTTATTGGTATCGCTCCAACGCCTACTACCCCGAGGAGAGGCTGGTCCTCCCCGTCCCCAACCGCTATCCTTCCGGCCAACTTCCCTTGCCTAAAATAAAAGACTCGCCCTGGGCCGAACTCGCCCCCTTGGGCCACTCTTGGTACGAGGTCTACGCCCAGGGCCGCGGGCCCTGGGCGGTGCTGGACTTTCGACAGACCTTCGTCCCCGAGGAAGGCACCCTGTACTCGGAAGTGGACTACGGGGCGGCCCGAGCGCGGGTGACGACCTTCCTGCAGATAGATGCCCCCTTGCTGCTGGAGCGTTACGAATTCGATCGCCCAGTTCAGTTGCGGGCATTTATGGAACCCGGAGTGTGGAGTGAAGAAGGATACGAAACGGAGCCCTTCAGTCGCTTAGAGCTTGCGGAGGCCCAGCCGCAGTGCGGCTATCGGCTCGGTGCACTGAAGGGGCATCAAAAGATGCTGGTCGAGCCCGCGGCACAGGCTGGGGGGCGACAGGGGAAACGCTACTGGCTGGATGTGGAGGGGCAGATCATCCTCAAGTATTTTTCGATCCAAGACAATCAATGGGAGGAGATACAAGAAACGCTAGTCGATCAGGCTCGCAAGGAAGGGTTCGAACACCTCCATGAACGACACCGCAGACTGTGGGCCAACTATTTTGCAGCCTCGCGAGTGGAGATCCCCCATCCCGCCTTCCAAAAATTCTACAACTTCAGTAGGTATCAATTTAAAGCCATGCAGAATCCGAAATCGGGCGGCCTCCCCGTGAACAACCTGCGCCTGACCTGGTCCTCGCACATCTTCTGGGACGCCTACTTCGTGCACCGCGCCCTCCTGGAGAGCAACCACCTATCCGAGGCGATGGCTGCCTGCCGCTTTCTGCAGAGGACCAAGGGCGCCGCCCGCCTTCACGCCCGTCGCGACTTCGGGGCTCAGGGCCTGAAGTGGGACTGGGAGCTGACCCACAGCGGAGGGCGGGCCTACGGGACCTGGACCCACCAGCACGAACAGGTGCACAACAACGCGGCCTACTCCAATCAAATCTGGCACACCTACCTGTTTCATCGGGATTTGGCCTTTCTGAAGGAGTATTATCCTTTGTTGAAAGGGATCGCCACCTTCTTTCTGGATAATGTTATCGAAGCGCAAGATGGAAGCTACGGCACCCGCCCGCTGGTGGGCGTGGACGAGAGGCCCGAACGCGTGCGCAATGAGGGATACGACCTCTCTGGCACCATTCGCATCCTGTTGAACTTGATCCTGGCCGAACAGGTCTTGGGCCATCGTTCCAAGGAAGCCCTGCGGGCCGCCGCGCTCCTGCCCGATCTCCTCCAAACTTTGAATAGCCTTTATAATGGAAAGTTCTTCCGCTCGGCCCAGGGCATCGATCATCTTAACATGAGTTCGCTGGCTCCCCTTTACCCCATGGAGCTCATCTCGCCCCACGATCCACGGGCGCTCTCCACCGCGCTGGCCTATCGGGAACGCTACGCGGGACGGATGGTGGGACACGGCGGCAGCGAAGCGGGCTTCCCCTGGAGCGCCGGCGTCCTGGCCACCGTTTTGGCTCGCCAAGGCCGGGCGGACGCCGCCTGGCGGACCGTCGCGGAGACGGAGCCGGCGCTGTGCCAGCACGGCGGGATGAGCGAGACCGTCTACCCCGATGGCCGCTGGAACATGCAATACTTCGGCACCGCCATGGGCGCCGTGTGCACCGCCCTGCACCACTTCCTCTTGCAAGTCCAGGGCGAGCATATATACTTATTCCCGGCCCTGCCCAGCTCCTGGGAACGTGGATCCTTCGAGCATTTGCGGGCGGCGGGAGTTTTGATCTCGGCGCTTTGGGATCGACAGCACGATCGGGCCGAGGCCCGAGTGATGAATCCGCTCGATCGACCACTGCGCCGAAGCATTCATTGGGGAGATCAGGTGCTAGACATGGCCCTTTCTCCCGGTGAGGATCGGGGACTACCCACAGTGCGGGTTTCGGACCTCTCCATTCCACGTTCGGAATTCTTTCTTGGTGTCA
>JACPWV010000075.1 GCA_016196905.1 Chloroflexota bacterium
ATGTGGAATGGCGCCGGGTGACCCTGTACGCCAACGGGCGACTAGTGTGGGGAGAGGAACCCAGCCCTCGACCTGGGTGCGATCTGCTCGAGGCGCGGCTCCGACGCGTGGAGAGTCTGCTTTTCGGTGATCCACCCACTTTCTCCGACCTCAAGGCTTGTTGGATGCCCAGCGCAGCGAAGAAAGGCCTGTCCTTAGGATGACCACCGCTTTGGCCGAGACCATCTATTTCGCTGTGATCGCCGCCGGGGTGAGTTTCATCTTCCTGCTGGTGGCGGGCCGGGCCAAAGGGGCTGAGCGAGCCCGCGAGGGGTTGCTTTATCTCCTGGCCATCAACCTGACTGCCGGCCTGGCTTACCTTCTAGCTCGGGGGGAGGGCGCCCTGGCGGTGACCCTGGCCTCCCTGTTCTTGGTGCTCGAGTGGGCGGCTGGGCGGGCCCTCCCCGATTGGAACACCCGCGGGCACGCCTTCCTCCTTAGCTTCGGGGTGGCTCTGGGGCTCTTCACGGCGCAGATCCTGGAGGCCATCTTGCTCCACAGCCTGAGTCCGCTAGCTATTTTTCTCTCACTCATCCTCCTGGTTTTGGAGGTCGGCGCCGTCTTCCTAGGACTCTATTACGCTTACGAGGTGGTCAATGTCATGTGCCGCCTCCGGTGGCGGCGGCACTTCCCGCCCGCCCCGGCCGGGACAGCTTACTACCCCAAGGTGTCCATCCATGTCCCGGCCCATCGCGAGCCGGTCGAGATGGTCCTGCAAACGCTGGGCGCGCTGAGCCGTCTGGATTACCCCGATTACGAGGTGATCATGGTGGACGACAATACCAGGGAGGACGAGCTCTGGCGTCCGGTGATGGACTACTGCCACCGCATGGGCTTCAAGGTCTTCCACCTCCAAAATTACCCGGGCTTCAAGTCGGGGGCGTTGAACTTCGCCTTACAGCAAACGGCGGAAGAGGCCGAGATCATCGCGGTGGTGGATTCGGACTACATGGTGGAGCCCAATTTCTTGAAGGAGACGGTACCCTACTTCCAACGACCCCAGGTCGCCTTTGTGCAGACCCCCCAGGCTTTCTACAACGCCGACGATAACCCCTTCCGACGCCGCAGCGCCCTGGCCCAGCGATTCTTCTTCGAGATCGGCATGCGTTCCCGCAACGAGGAGAACGCCATCATCTTCTGCGGCACCATGGGGCTCATTCGTAAGCGGGCACTGCAAAGGATCGGAGGCTGGGATGGCCACTACCTGACCGAGGATGCCGAGACCAGCTTGCGACTGCTCCAGCGTGGTTATGAGAGCGTTTACATCCATCGCGTTTACGGCCGCGGGCTCATCCCGGAAAGCTTCGAGGCGACCAAGAAGCAGCGCTTTCGTTGGGCCTTCGGCGGGGCGCAGATCCTGCTCCGCTACTGGCGGGACTTGCTGCCCTGGCCGAGGAGGCATCGACCCTGGGGCCTGACCCTGGCGCAACGCCTGCACTACGCCATGGGCCTCATGGGCTGGTTCAACGACGTCTTGATCCTGGCCTTCACCATCTTTGTGATCCTGACCGCCCTGGCCTTCTCCTTCCAGACCAGCCTGCCCATCCGCCAGGTGGCCCTGTGGATCCTGGTGGTCCCCATTGTCTCCATCGTCACCGCCGTGCTGCGGGTGGCCTGGGCCCTGCGGGCGACGACCGGCTGCGGCTGGCGGGATGGGATGGGGGCCTTCGGGATGATGATCGCCCTGAGCTGGACGGTGGCCCAGGCCTGCCTGGCGGCCCTGTGGGACAGCCGCGGCACCTTCGTGCGCACGCCCAAATTCCCCGCCCATAACAAGCCGACCAAGGCCCTGCAGGTGGCCCTGGGCGAGACCGTGGTGGGGATGGGCCTGGTGGCCCTGATCCCTGCCTTGCTAGCGATCCAATCCTCGCCGGAGACGATGTTGTTGGCGGCTTTGATAGGCTGGCACGCGGCGGTGTACTTGGCCGCCCTGCGCAGCGCCCTGACCGATGGCACAACAGACGTTACAGCGTGAGATCAGCCGCCCTGGATGGACGGCTCGCCGCTGGGCCATTCCCGGGCTGCCCAAGGCCCTGCCCTTGCCCGGGGTTCGCCCTTGGGTTGGCTTAGCGGCGATCTTCAGCCTGGGGATCGCGCTACGCCTTTTCCGGCTGGGCGATCAGAGCCTCTGGCTGGACGAGGCCTTCAGCGTGACCTTGAGCCGTAAGCCCGTGCTGGAGATGCTGAGGTTGATCGTGCTCAGCGATTCCCACCCGCCCCTCTATTACCTCCTCCTGCACTTCTGGATGATCCTGGGCGATTCCGAGGTCCTCGTCCGACTGCTCTCCGCCCTCCTCAGCGGCGCTTCCATATTGACGATGTACGCGCTGGGAAGGGCCATGTATTCGCACTCCGTTGGATTGACCGCGGCGCTCATCCTAGCCCTCTCCCCCTTCCACATCTGGTATGCCCAGGAGGCCCGCATGTATGCCCTGCTCTCTTTGGGCGTGCTCGCCTCAGCCTACTTCTTGGTGAGGGCCCTGCAGACGAATCACGTTAAGCACTGGACCGGCTTCGTCTTCACCACCACCCTGGCCCTCTACAGCGACACCGGCGCGATCTGGTACGTGGCGGCCATCACCCTCTTCGGCCTCTTGAGCTGGCGATCTCAAAAGGGTGGAG
>JACPWV010000076.1 GCA_016196905.1 Chloroflexota bacterium
AGGCTGATGACCAAAAAGGGAAGCAAGGTTAGAATGGTCAGGAGCATAAAAGTGAGGTCGATCCACTCCCGGGAGAGACGGAAGTCGAGCAGACCACACCCCTCACCCAGGCAGAGGTGAATGCTCTCTAGCAGGTCGTCGGTGGCGCTGGCGATCTCGGTCGGGTTCAGGAGGAAGCCGAACAACCCGGAATACCATAGCGCGGCCAGCAAAATGCCGACTAGGGCGCCGATAAGAAGCAGCCCGATCAGAGAGAAGATGGGTTTACCGAGCATCCGGCTGCCGCCCCACCTCAGAGCCACTCCAGGACGCCCTTGCGCCAGGCGTAGATCAGCCCGGCCACCAGGATGCCCAGAAAGATGAACATCTCCACCAAGGCGAAGAGGCCCAGCTGAGCGTAGGCCACCGCCCAGGGAAAGAGGAACATCACCTCGATATCAAAGATAAGGAAGATCAGGGCGTAGATATAGTACTGGACTCGGAACTGGATCCAGGTCTCCCCCACCGTCTCCAGGCCACACTCGTAGATATCGGTCTTGATGGGCCCGGGCTTCTTGGGGCGCAGGATCCAAGAGGTCACCAAACCCCCGATGGGGAAAATCGTGGCGGCGATGAATAACAGCCCGATGAAAGCGTAGTCTTTGAGCATCTCCCCTGTTGGCGAACGGAGGACTTTGCGAATTATATCACGAGACCCAAGGGGGCGCAACGCTGAAGGCAGGTCGAGTATAATGCGAGGTAGTATGAACTGGACGACGATCATCGATCCCCCTGTTGCCTCGGACTGGGACGCCTTTGTCGAATCGGTAGGCGGACACCTGCTGCAATCCTACGCCTGGGGCCAGTTCAAGGCTGACTACGGTTGGCGCGCCCGCCGCATCGCCTTGGCGGAGGGCGATGGCTTGCTGGCTGCTGCCCAAGTCCTGGTTCGACCTCTCCCCGGCGGCCGCTCTCTGGGCTATATCCCGCGCGGCCCGGTCACGGCACGGCCGGACGAGGCAAGACTTTGGGATGGCCTGCTGGAGGCGATTCACGCCGTGGCTGGGGAGGAGCGAGCCATCTTCCTGCGGCTGGAGCCGGATGCCGCGGAGGAGCAACTCGATGTTCACCTCTTTACCGAGCGGGGCTTCCGACAGGTAAGCGCCACCATCCAGCCCCGCACCACCCTGTGGGTGGATCTGGATTCGGATGAAAATAAACTCTTGGCGCGCATGAAGCCCAAAACCCGTTACAACATCCGCCTAGCCGAACGCCAGGGGGTCCGCGTCCGGCTGGGCACGGCGGAGGATTTCCCCGCCTTCCACCGTTTATTAGAGATCACCGGCCGCCGCGATGGCTTCGGCGTCCGTCCCCAGGGCTATTACATTCGGGCCTGGCGACTTTTCGCGCCTGAAGGGCGCTGTCGAATGTTCATCGCGGAGTACGAGGGCCAGCTTCTGGCCGGGCTGATGGCCTTCGCCTTCGGCCGACGGGCCTGGTACCTGTACGGAGCCTCCGCCGACGAGCAGCGCCAGCGGATGCCCAACTACCTTTTGCAGTGGGAGGCCATGCGCTGGGCCAAGGGTCGCGGCTGTGCCCTCTATGACCTGTGGGGCATCCCGGACGAGGTGGGGCGCAGCGGGGAGCCGCCCGACTTCGCCCAGCGGCGCGAGGGGCTGTGGGGCGTGTATCGCTTTAAACGCGGCTTCGGGGGTCGCGTGGTGAGGCATTCCCCCGCCTTCGATTATGTGTATTCGCCACTTTGGTATACTTTGCTCTTGAACGTCGCGCCGCGTCTGCGAGCGACGACGCGGGGCCTGTGGGAGGGCTGGTGATCGCGCGAGTGAGCCGCAGGAGGTTGGGATGAGCCTACCCGCCGAGTGGCCGGCCGAGGTCGAAGAGCTTCTGCACCGCCGGGAGGAACACCGCGCGCGCAAGGAGTACGCTCGTTCGGATGCGCTGCGCGATCAGATCGAGGCGCTGGGCTACGCAGTGCTGGACCTGCCCGGCGGGACGGTGGTCAGGCCCGTGCCGCCTCCCGTGCGGCCCACGGTATCCAGCTCCAAGGAGGTGCCCTCGCGTTTGGAGGAGCCCGCTGGCTGGGATTTTTCGGTCGTTCTGCTGGCGCATAACAACCGCGATGAGATCGAGCGGGCGGTGGCGAGTATCCTGCGCCATTCCGGGGATCATCGCGTCGAGATCGCCCTGCTCGATAACGCCTCCCGGGATGGCACCGCCGATTACATCGAGGAGCTCTCCCAGGGCCACCCTGAGGTGGTGGCCATCTTCGCGGCCAAGGAGCTGGGGGAGGCGGCCGGCCGCAACTGCGGGTTGCGCGCCAGCACGGGACGGATCATCGTGTGGATGGGTAGCAACGTCGAGTTGAGCGGGGACGTCTTCACGCCGCTGGCCGCCACTTTGGAAGATCCCCGGGTAGGGGTGACCGGCGGCTGGGGGTTATCGTCGTCCGATCTGCGCCACTTCGAAGCCTCGCCCGGCCCCGAGGTGGACGCCATGGAAGCGTACTTGTTCGCCTTTCGGCGCTCCCAGCTCAGGGAGGTGGGCTTCCTGGACGAGAAGTTCAAGTTCTATCGCAACCTGGATTTGGACTTCAGCTTCGCGTTCCGGGACAAAGGCTACCGCATCGTGATCACGCCCAATCTGCCGGCGCGGCTGCATGAGCACCGTGTCTGGGCCAGCCTCAGCGAGGAGGAGCGCGCTAGGTTGAGCAAGCGCAACTTCTATCGATTTTTAGACAAGTGGGGCCAGCGCTACGACCTTTTGCTCTCGGGCCCGCCCCAGCCCCATCACCATGAACATGCTTGAGGGCGCCCTCAGGGGTGGCGAGGAGGGTCTCGCGTCGCGAATTCCTGGATTAAAAAAGAGCGATGGCCAATATCAGCACTGTGATGGCTGCTGAGGCCAGGCACCATTCGCAGAGGGCGCGCAGCCTGAAGAGTTGAATATAGGTCAAGTAGACGAACAGCGGCAGGCTGATGGCGGAGGCGGCGGCGATCCCTAGGCGCGCCAGATCGGCGAGCCCGGGAAAGAGGGATATGGATAGGGCGAGCCCCATCAACGCCAGGTAGAAGATCACCCCGATGGCGCTGTTGTAGACCCTGAAGATGCGAGCGTAGCGGGTGCGCAGAACCAACTCGCAGGTGCCGCTGATGCAGACGATGGGCCGACCGGTAGCCAGGGCGCGCCACAGGTAGAGGCTGATGCCTAGGCCCGTGCTGGAGAGCAGCGCGATCGTGATGCTTTCCAGGGACGACATCGATCAGGCCTCGGGCGGCGTTACTTCTCGTCGAGGGAAGCTGAGATCATAGGCAGTCCCCACTTGAGGGTATGCCACCACGCGCCGAGGGTCAGAAGGTAGCGGACCTCGTTGAGCTGCTTGGCCCAGCGAGCGGGGCGCCCACGCAAACGCAAGGGCCCGATTCGACCCACCCCGTCGGTGGGACCCAGGGAGATCAATTCGCCTGCTCGGCGAGGCCGGTATGGAATCTCGGGGCGGCCCTTAAGAAAGTTGGCGATGTTGCGGGCCACGGCGGACCCCTGCTGCACTGCCCATTGCGCCGAGGGCTCCAGGGGTCGCCCGGTGTGCGGATCGACGATCAGGGCGACATCGCCGATGGCGAAAACCTCCGGATGACCCATCGCGCGCAGGTAAGGATCGACCCAGATCCGGCGACCGGGGCCCAGCGGCAAGTCGGCTTCCAGCCAGGGGGCTCGCACTCCGCCAGTCCACATCGTTGTTTGGGTGTGAATCTCCTCGCCGGTGGCCAGTCGGACGCTCTCATCCGTGACTTCGACGATGGGCTGACCCAGGCGGATCTCGATCCCCATCCGGGTCAAGGCCCGGGTGGCGTACCGGCTCATCCAGGGTGGGCTGGCCGGCAGCGTGCGTTCCTGCGCCTCGACCAAAACGAGGCGTATTCGGCCTGGGCTGAGCCCATGGGGGGATGCCCAGCGGGGCAGGGCATGGGCCAGCTCGGCCGCTAGCTCGACCCCGCTGGCGCCGCCCCCACCGATGACGAAGGTCGATGCTTCAGGTTGACGCTGAGGGCTGGCGCGCAACAGGGCCCGCTGGATGTGGGCGGAGATGCGCTGAGCATCCTCCAGCGTTTTGAGTCGAAGGGCATGCTGGCGCAAGCCGGGGATTTTGTAATCTTCCGGCTCGCTGCCCAGGGCGATCACCAGGAGGTCGTAAGGCCACGGCCCTCTATCGGTGAGCACTCGGTGCTGAGCCAAGTCGAAGCCGCGCACCGCGGCTGGCCGATGCTCGACTCTTGGGCTGCTCAGCAAAGCTGTCAGGGGCAGGGCCGCCTGGCGCGGGTCGAGGGCGCCGCCGGCCACCTGGGGAAGGCGCGTTTGCAAAAGGTGGTGTTCGAAGCGGTCCAAGACAGTGATCCGCGTGGGCGATTCGCTCTTGGCCAGGTTCATGGCCACCGCCAGCCCGCCGTAGCCGGCGCCGGCGATGATGACGTGGGTTGGTTGCATAGTCATTTCTTTAGCCCCTATTGTGAATTTTATCACAAATTGAGAAGAAAGTCAACTAAAGCGATCTTGTGGAGGGAGTTTATTCTTGACAAGGTTTTTTAGTTGTGCTATATAATGGCCGGCACTTGGCTTGAGCGATCTGAGGTTCTGACCGGCAAGGTCGGAGAGGATCTCGCGCTTTTTGTGAGCCGAGGATCGGCGAGCCGGGGGCGTCTATGCCCGCCTCAGGCGAGCAAACAAGGGAGAAAGGAGGTGCGCGGCCCTTGAGTAGTCGTCCAAGGTACACGGGGATCATCAAGTGGTTCAGCTCGGCTAAGGGGTATGGCTTCATCACCCCCGATGGCGAGGGACAGCGCGATGTCTTCGTGCACTACAGCGCCATCGAGGGGACGGGCTTCCGCACTCTGGAGGAGAATCAGCGGGTGGAGTTCGAGATCGAGGAGAGCCCCAAGGGTCCCCAAGCCGTCCGCGTGGTGAAGATCTCCTGACGGACCTCGCCGCTGTAGGAAAAGCCCCGAGCCATGGCTCGGGGCCTTTTTTCATCGTGGGGCTATGTTATAATCGAGGCGAGGTCGAGGATGGAAGGCCACGACTCGGGGGATCTGGCTCGGGATTTGATGGAGGTGATCCTCGATAAGAAAGGTTACGACATCGTGCTGCTCGACCTGCGGCCCATCGTGGCTGACTATTTCCTCATCGCCAGCGGGGATAACCCCCGCCAGATGCAGGCCATCCGCGAGTCTCTCCTGGAGCGCGGTGCGGAGCTGGAGCAAGAGCCCCTTCACGTGGAGGGCGCCCCGGAGTCGGGTTGGGTATTGTTGGATTTCGGCGGGGTCATCGTGCACCTGTTCACGCCCCCGGTGCGCGAATATTATCAGCTAGAAACACTGTGGAGCGATGCGCCCCTCGTGGTGCGCATGCAGTAGACGCCCAGGTTGGCCTTTTTGGGTCTTCGACTCTTATGGTCAGATGTGGATCTGAATGTCGCCAGGCCGTGGGTCGAGCTCCATAATATTCAGGTGTTGATGAATCGCCACCTTGAGATAGCATCGGGCGGCCATGAGGGCCGCCCCTACATTTTCCCGGTTCAGAGTGACGAGACCGAGGTTGAGGCGTCGGGTGCCGATCCGTCGTGATATGCTAGAACATCGCCTCTTCGTCGGTCAGGGAATAGGAGTGGATCTCTTCTTCATTGAACCAATAGTTGATCTCGTGCTCCGCCTCACGGGCGTCGCTGGAGGCGTGGATCAGGTTGCGCACCGCGCGCTTGAGCTCGTTGGCCACAATGGGCGAGGTGGTGGCGAAGTCGCCGCGGATGGTGCCCGGCTCGGCCTTGGCGGGGAGGGTATTCCCGCACATCTTGCGCACCACGGCGATGGCGTGCATCCCCTCCAGGACCGCGGCCAAGATCGGCCCCGAGGTTAAATAA
>JACPWV010000081.1 GCA_016196905.1 Chloroflexota bacterium
GCATGGGGGTGCGCTCCGGGTCGCGCCCGGCGTTGGGTACACCAGGCTGGCGCATACCAGCAGGATCCTTGACCCGTTCTGGGGGAATGTCGCCATTGAGCATGCCGATCTCGTCTCCGTAGTACCAGGTGGGCGTGCCGCGAAGCGTGAAGAGCAACATAGCCGCCACCCGGGCCTGGGCCTCGCCGAGGCGGCTTGTCAGGCGCGGTTGGTCGTGATTGCCCAGCACCCAGCTGGGCCAGGCCCAAGACGGCTGCGCTGCCTCGTACTCTTCAACCACCCGCCGCACCACGTCGGCATCCCAGCGGTCCATCGCGTCGGTGATGAGGTGAAAGTTGAAAGGTAGATGGCACTCCGGGGCCTCGCGCGTGCCGTAGTAAGCCATCAGCCGGTCGTAGGGCAGGTAGGTCTCTGCGATGAGAACTCGACCTGGATAGGCATCGGCCACCCGGCGCATGGCCTGCACAATCGCATGGGTCTCGGGCTGGTCGTCGGTGTAGAGGTGAATCAGTCGACCGCGTTGGAATGTTCCCGGCTTCCAGAGAGGGTTGATCGGCTCCTCGCGGAATTGGGCATCCTCGATGAGCATACCCAGGGCGTCCAGGCGGAACCCATCCACCCCACGTTCGAGCCAAAACCTCATCACCTCGAGCATGACCTCCAGCACCTGGGGGTTGCGATAGTTGAGGTCGGGCTGCCCGGGAAGGAAGTGATGGAGATAGTACTGCCCGGTCGCTTCGTCGTAGGTCCAGGCTCGTCCGCTGAAGAAGCTGCGCCAGTTATTGGGCGGGCCGCCGTCCGGGTCCGGATCGCGCCAGACATACCAATCCCGTTTAGGGCTACGCTGGCTCCTGCGAGCTTCGATGAACCAAGGGTGTTGGTCGGAAGTGTGGTTGACCACGAGATCCAGGATCAACTTGATTCCGCGGGTGTGGGCCTCGCCGAGCAGGTGATCGAAGTCCGCGAGGGTGCCATATTGTGGGTCGACGCCACAGTAGTCGGCCACGTCGTAGCCGAAGTCGTTTATCGGGGAGGGGTAGAAAGGGTTGAGCCAGATCGCATCCACCCCCAGCCCAGCCAGGTAGTCCAGCTGCCGGATCACTCCCGCCAAGTCCCCGATCCCGTCTCCGTTCGAATCCTGAAACGAGCGCAGGTAAACTTGGTAAATCACCCCGTGCTGCCACCAGCAGAGCGCCTCTGGTTCTAATGCCATCTCGACTCCTAAACAGCGTGGGGCTTACCGTAAAGGGGCCATGCGATCAAACATACGGATCGGGAAGAGGTGCCTTCGCGCCTTTTGACTCAGAGGCGCGTTAGATCACCCGTGAGCCAAATACACGCCCAACACGAAGACGATCAACGCGGCGAGGAGGTTAGTGCCCGACAGGGCGGCCATCCTGCGGCGCAGCCGGGTCGCTTCCAGCGATTCGGCTTGCGCTGCCAGCGCCTCGAGGCGCGGCCCCCAAACATAGCTGTGCACCGCGGTGGCCAGCACGATGAGAGCCACCAAGCCCAGCTTGGTTAAAAGCAGCGCGCCATAACTTGTCGAAAAAAGCAGGTTAAGGGGCACACCGGTGCGCAAAATCTGAGCGATGCCGGTGATGGCCAAAACAACCAGCGCCCCCCAGCCGATGGGGTCGAATCTACGGCCCACCTTGCTCAGCAATACGATACGCTGGGCGGGCGGAAGCTCGCGGCGCAAGACCGGGGCAGCCACCAGGCCCAGAAAGGCGATGCCTCCCACCCACACCGCTGCGGCCAGGATGTGCAACGCGCGCAAGAAGAGATCCATCCGCTGCCCCTCAACGGTGAGGCTCTCCAGGCAGGGCGGGCTCCAGCCATGACCAGAGGGCCAGGCTGCCGTCGGCCAGGAGGGTGGCCAGGACCCCCTTGAGGAGATCGATCACCACAAAGGGGGCGACCCCTTGCTGCCAGGCCAGCATCAGGCTTTCGGCGAAGGGGATCCCCTGGGTCCCCTTCAGCCAAAAAGATAACCAGGCCCCACCCAGGGCGTAGATCACCGCCACACCGGCCAGGGAGGCCAGGAAGCGCATCAGGGCACGCTCTCGGCCCGACCGTTCGACCACGAACCCGACCAGATAGGCTGCGGCCACGAAACCCCACAGGTATCCGCCGGTGGGCCCCCACAGGTGTTGAACACCTCCGGCCCCTCCCGCGAAGACCGGGTAGCCCAAGGCTCCGGCCGTCAAGTACTCGACCTGGCTGAGGGCGCCCCAGCGGCTTCCCAAAAGCAGCCCGGCCAATAACACCGCCAGCACCTGGAGGGTGATGGGCACCGGGGTGAAGGCCAGATGAACATCGACCTGGGCGGCCATGGCGGTGAGTAGAGTAAAGACGCTGGCGGCAGCCAATTTTACGAGCCAATGCGAATGAGCCAGGGGACGAATGGTGACCCACATCTTTGAACTCCCTCCTCGTCTTGTGCTGGATTCGGTTTGCGCGCTGCGGATCGTCGGCGAAATCGTTTCAGGCCTCGATCCCGCATCGACACAGATGGCCTGTCTTTCAAAGTATAGCATCAAAGCGAGAGGGTCGCTTGGGGGTAAAACGGTGTTGTCGATCTCCGCAGCGAAGGCTATAATTCAATCCAGCGAACGGGGTTTAGCGATGGCCAATTTCTTCGATCGTGTCTACCAAGTGGTGGCACGCATCCCGCGGGGCAGGGTGGCCAGCTACGGCCAGATCGCGGAGATGTTGGGGCACCCGCGTGGGGCGCGCACGGTGGGCTGGGCTCTGCACGAGCTGCCCCAGGGCAGTCGGGTGCCCTGGCACCGGGTGATCAACGCCGCAGGGCGGATCAGCATCCCTGAAGTCGAGGAGGCGCACGAGCAGCGCATCCGCTTAGAACAGGAGGGGGTGGTTTTCGACGAACGAGGCTATATCGATATGCGCCGCTACCAATGGAGGCCACCCCTCCCCCGGCCGGCCGAGGGCCGACGCATCTCGACGCCTGCCCGCCGCGCCTCGAGAGCGAGCCGATGAGTGAGATCCTCCAAGCGGGCGGGATCGTCTTCTGGGATGATGGCGTGGTGTTGCGCCGCACAGCCAAGGGCGAGTGGGTCTTTCCGAAAGGGCACATCGAGGATGGAGAATCGGCTGAACAGGCGGCGCTGCGCGAGGTGGAGGAGGAGACCGGGCTGCGTGCCCAAGTGCTCTTCGAGGCTGGCGAGGTAAGATTCATGTTCGATGGAAAGCCACACCGGGTACGTTTCTTCGCCATGCAGGCCACCCAGGCCACCCCAGCTTGGGAGCGACATCGAGACATCGATGCTTTTCGAGTCCCCATCCAGAAGGCGTTGGAGCGGGCCAGCTTCGACGATACGCGCCGCGTGTTGGAGGTCGCGCTGCGTCGCTGGGTCGAGCTGAGCCCTGAGGGGAGAGGATGAGCGAAAAGCCGCGCGAGGTCTACTTCGGCGGACAGGCGGTCATCGAGGGGGTGATGATGCGCGGCCGCACCGCGTTGGCGGTGGCGGTGCGTGCCCCCTCCGGGCAGATCGTGCTGCACACCGAGCCGCTGGATCGGCGTATCTACGCCAGCAGGTGGTCGCGCGTCCCCTTCCTGCGTGGGCTGACCGTGCTGTGGGACGCTTTGGTTCTGGGCATCCGCACTCTTATTTTTTCGGCCAACGTGGCCTTAGAGGGCGAGGAGGCCGAGTTTAAGGGCCCGGCGGTATGGGGCACCCTGTTGTTTTCGCTGATCCTGGCTGTAAGCATCTTTTTCGTCCTGCCCACGCTGATCATCAACTACCTCGATCAGTTCATCGCCTCTTCCGTGCTGAGCAATTTTGTGGAAGGCCTGATTCGCTTAGCCTTCTTCTTGGCCTACATCGCCCTGATCGGCCTCTCTGCCGATATTCGACGGGTGTTCGCCTACCACGGCGCGGAGCACAAAACCATCAACGCCTACGAGCAAGGTGCCCCGCTGGATCCGGCCGCGGTGCAGCGCTTCCCCACCGCTCACCTGCGCTGCGGGACGAGTTTTCTCTTACTGGTCTTCGTGGTGGCCATCCTGCTCTTCGCCCTCTTGGGCCGTCCCCCGCTCTGGGAGCGCATCTTCTCGCGCCTGCTGCTGATCCCGGTGATCGTCGGTCTCTCCTATGAGTTCATCCGCTTCTCGGCCCGCCACGCGGGCAGTCTCTGGCTGAGCTGGCTGACTTGGCCGGGCCTCCTGTTACAGCGCCTCACCACCCGAGAACCGGACGATGGTATGGTGGAGGTGGCCATCGCCGCGTTGCGGCCGCTCATCGACATGGAAGGGACTCCCGCCCAAAGTTAGCGATCTTTACAAACTTCCCCCCTTACGCTAAAATAGAATCGCCCCTTCCAGGCCTAGGCATCGTCCGTGGCCTTCTTTGTGCCTGTGGAGGAATGGTGGCCGTGCCTGAGGAGCTATTGTTCCTTTTTCCCTCCCCGCCCTCGCCGGAGGCCCCCGAGTGGGATGGCTCTCCCATCGGGGTGCGCAACGTCATCACCCGGACCAAGGGGCGCACCGCCGTCCAGGACAAGCGCGTGGACCGCCAGCCGGGTTTACGGGATCGATTGGTGCGGCGTGCTCTGCAGCATCGCCAACAAAGTCCGATCCCTCATTTCGAGCACGATGTGGTCATCCACGGCATCCGTGTGCGCGCTGCCACCAACAGCCCTCACCTCTACGATTTCTGGGTGGATAACTGGTACAGCCCCGAGGAGTGGACCAACATCACAGGCCTCCCAGCGCCAGCGGATCCCCACATCCACGTCTATGCCTATGGGGGCGTGACCCAGGAGCAGGAGGCTGCCTACTACAGCCGCGCCACCAACAGCATCGTGTTCTTCAACACCTCCTACTACGGCCAATTGAAATCCTGGGTGCTGGGTGCCGTGGGTCGCGTGCTGGCGGAAGAGTACGGCGTTCACTCCGTGCACGGGGCCTGTGTGGAGAAAGATGGCAAGGGCGTGCTCTATATCGCCCCCACCGGCACGGGCAAGTCCACCAGCTCCTACGGCTTGATGGACTTCCCCGGATCCCGCTTCCACTCCGACGATTGGGTCTATATCCGCTATGCCTTTCCGCATCGCAGTGGGGAGTGGGTGGCCCCGGTGACGATCACCACGCCGCAGGGCGAGGCGATCCACGGCTACCGCGTGTTCCGCTGGCTGAAGGAGAACGGCAATAGACAGGGGGAGGCGCGCGGCGTCGGCCTCACGCTGGGAAACCAGCGCATCGAATTTGCGGTGAAGGAGCTGGATCTATCCAATCCCCCGCAGGCCTACGCCTACATCAGCGAGAAGGTTTTCTATCTGCGATCCAACATCGTCGAGAACTATCCGCTGGCAGTCTATGAGCTGATACACTCCAAGTTCGAGAACGCGCCGGATGTGACGCCTCATTTTTACCAAGAGAAGGGTCCCTTGATTGATGAGATCTGCAGCGAGCTGATCGGCGCGCGCGATCCCCAGGTTCGTGCTTACTTTGGGGCCAGGAGCCGTGAGAGCCTTCGCGAGATAGCGGCGCGGCTGATCGCCTTCGACAACGCACGAGCCATGCTGAACATCACTAATGTTTTTGGCAAGGCAAAGGCTTTCACCAACCCCATGGAGCCGGTGCGGCTGGCTAGCGTGTTTTTGCTCAAGCGCAACGGCGATGAGAACGCGGTCTTGGAATGGCTGGGGGAGGCAGAGTTCATCACCCGCCTGATGATCGGGGAGACGCCCGCCAAGAATATGGAAACTGCCTACAATGCCTATCGCGCCGTGGACGATGAAGAGGAACGCGGCTTCATCGATCGGCTTTTAAAGGAGAGCCAGTTTCTAGGGGTTCACCCCTACGATCTCTACCCGCAGCGAGCAGATACCCCCGCGACACACTATGAGGAGTTCGAGCTGTTCCGCACGCTTCAACACGCTGCTGATTGCTACCACATGAACACCATCTTGAGGAAAGACCCGCGGGTGAGAGAGACGCGTGAGGCAGTGCGCCTGACCATGGGTATCATCGCCCGCACGGTAGCTGAGCAGCCAGAGGGCGTGTACCTCACACTGGACAACTATCACGAATACGCCAAGGCCGGCACAATGGAGGCAGTGAAGCGATAAGGTGTTCTGGGAACAGGCCTACCGCTTCGGCGACATCCCCTGGGACTCGCCCAAGCCCGATCCCACCCTCGTGCGAGCGGTGAGGCGCGGCTGGCTGAAGCCTGCTGGGCGGGCCCTGGAGATCGGTTCGGGGACCGGAACCAACGCACTGTACCTGGCACAAAATGGATTCCGGGTAGTGGGGATCGATGTGTCCCCCACTGCCGTCCGCAGGGCACGCGAGAAAGCCCGCGCTGTGGGCGCCGCTTGCCAGTTTCGGGTCGCCGATGTGTTGCGCTGGCGACCGTCGGAGCGCTTCGATGTCATCTTCGAGCGTGGCGTTTTTCATTCCCTGGAGGACGAGAAGCGGCCGATCTATGCACATAGTGTGCGGACTCTATTGAAGCCAGGCGGCCGCACCCTGATGCTCTGTTTCAGCGACAAGGAGCCGGGCTGGGGTGGCCCTCGGCGGATTAGCCGTCGGGAGATTCGCGAGATCTTCGCCCCCTGTCTGCGCCTCCTGTGGATTCGCGATGTAAACATGGTCGACACGAAACGCCAGAAAATCCGCAGCTACGCTACACTCATGGAAAAACCTGGGTGATTCTAAGATGGCTTACCGCATAACCTTCATCCCGGGGGATGGGGCAGGGCCGGAGGTGGCCCAGGCTGCCCGCCGTGTGCTGGAAGCCACCGGTGTCCAGTTCGAATGGGAGGTGCAGCACGCGGGGGCGGAGGTGATGGATCAGTACGGCACCCCGCTCCCCGATCAAGTCGTCGAATCGATTCGCCGCAATGGCGTCGCCCTGAAAGGGCCGATCACCACCCCTATTGGCACGGGATTCCGCAGCGTGAACGTGGCCCTGCGCAAGGCTCTGGATCTCTACGTGAACCTTCGCCCAGCCAAATCTTATCCAGGGGTGCGCTCCCGTTACCAAAACATCGATTTGGTGGTGGTGCGCGAGAACACCGAGGACCTCTATGCCGGCATCGAGTTCGAGAAAGGATCCGCCCAGGCGGGCGCGCTCATCGATACCATTCGAAAATTAGCCGATAAGTCGATTCGGCCCGATTCGGGGATCAGCATCAAACCCATCTCGGTAGAGGGGACGCGGCGAATCGTGCGCTGGGCCTTCGAGTTCGCCCGGCGCCAGGGGCGCAAAAAAGTGACGGCGGTGCACAAAGCCAATATCATGAAGTACTCCGATGGCTTGTTCCTGGAGGTCTCCCGCGAGGTGGCGGGCGGATATTCGGACATCGAGTTTGAGGATCGCATCGTGGATAACATGGCCATGCAGTTGGTGCAGAAGCCCGAGCTCTACGACATCTTGGTTTGCCCCAATCTATACGGGGACATCCTCAGCGACCTGTGCGCGGGCCTGGTGGGCGGGCTGGGGGTGGCTCCCGGGGCCAACATCGGGGATGAATCCGCTCTTTTCGAGCCGGTGCACGGCTCGGCGCCCAAGTACAAAGGCCTGAACAAGGTCAACCCCACGGCCAACAAGGTCAACCCCACGGCCACCATTCTGAGCGGGATGCTCCTCTTGCGCCACCTGGGGGAGGTCGAGGCGGCCAAGCGGGTAGAGGAGGCGGTGGCGGCGGTGATCGCCGAAGGCAAGTTCGTGACTTACGACCTCAAGGAGGACCCCAGCGACCCCAGCGCGGTGGGCACGCGCGAGATGGCCGATGCCATCATCGCCAAGATGAAGGAGATGGCGCCTGCTGGGTAGAGCGATGATGATGCGATGGATTGCTCTCGCCATCTTCTTCGTCATTGCTCTCATCGCCTGCGCAGCGCCCACGTCGACTCCTGAGCCAACCATCGAGTCGACCCCCTCCCTAACACCAACGCCGGTGCCCTCTCCCACGCCGACGATCGCGCCCTCTGCCATGCCCACGCGCGTCTCATCCGAGCTCCCCGCTCCCGACTGCGCCACGCGCGAGGTCCAGGGCGACGGTCACATCGGTCAGGTGGTCTATCGCCAGAATGGAATCTGGTTACATGATCTCGACACCGGGGAGCGAACCGCCTTCCCGGAGGGCGAGCGATTCCTGGAACCTGAGCCCTCCGACTGGTCACCCGATGGAGGGTGGCGGGCTTTTGCCCTGGAGGATGGCAGTCTATGGATCGAATCAGCAGACGGCGAGCAGCGGCAGGAGATATTGCCCCCCGGCAGTGGAGTTCGAGGATCCGTTTATTGGGCGGTCAGCCCGGTTTACTGGTCGCCCGATGGGGAATGGATCGCCTATTTGGTCTCTCAAGGAAAGACCGATTTAGGACACTCTGAATATTTAGGCATCTGGCGAGTTCACCCAGACGGCTCGGAGCATGCCGAGATTTATGCTCCGTCCGACACCCTTGTAGAACAGCCTGAACTTATGGGGTGGTCTCCGGACGGCCAAGTCATACTATTTCGGAAGGGGATGTACCATTCTGCCTCGGGGCGAGCCGATGGCCTGGAAATCCATGCGCTTCCTAGGGAGGGCGGTAATCCGAGGCTACTTGGCACGAGTCTGCTAAATCCCGATTTCCTAGCTTGGTCGCCAGCCAGAGACTGCCTGGCCTTGACGGATGGTGGCGGCCGTGAGGTTTGGTATAACAAGCAAATTGTGGTTGCCGCCCCGGATGGTTCAGCCCGAGCCAATCTCTCTAATGATTCAAGCCGGGCGGACGTCCAACCCGCTTGGTCCCCGGACGCAAGGAAGATCGCCTATGTGAGCCGACCGGTGCCAGAACAGTATCCTCTCATGACGGAGGCGATCTACGACACCGATATTTGGCTGATGAACGTCGATGGGACAGAGAAACACCAGCTCACATTTACCGAGAATGCCGGCGAGCATTATCCCCTGTGGTCCCCAGATGGCGAGCACATCCTGTTCGTCCGCGTCGAAAATAATCGGAGCGGCCTCTGGATAATGGAGACGGATGGAGGAAAGCAGAGACAGGTTGCCGAGTTGGGAGCCGCTCCTCCCCCTCCGAGCAACTACTACGGCCATATCGATCTCACCGGGCTCTACGCCTGGTATCTGAAAGGGGGCTAATTCGTGGGAAGGGCTAAGGGGTAGCCCGCAAGCCGGGCATGACCCGCGAAGATCTCATCGATACCAACCGGAAGATCGTGGAAGCGGTGGTCAAAGAGGTGGCTCCCCGTTCACCCAATGCCATTTTAATCATGGTCACCAACCCCCTGGATGCCATGACCTACCTGGCCTGGAAGGTGAGCGGCTACCCGCATCAGCGCGTCCTCGGTCAGGCCGGCATCCTGGACAGCGCAAGATTTCGCACCTTTATCGCCATGGAGTTGGGCGTCTCGGTGGAAAATGTACACGCCTTCGTCCTGGGCGGCCACGGCGATGAGATGGTGCCCTTGCCGCGCTACTCCACCGTAGCGGGCATCCCCATCACCGAACTGCTCTCCGAGGAGCGCATCGCCGCGCTGGTGGAGCGCACGCGCAAGGGCGGAGGGGAGATCGTCGAATTACTCAAGGCGGGGAGCGCTTACTACGCGCCCGGGGCGGCAGCCACCCAGATGGTGGAGGCCATCCTCCAGGATAAAAAATTGATCGTGCCCTGTTCTTGCTACCTCACGGGACAATACGGTGTGCGCGATATCTATTTCGGCGTGCCCGCCAAGCTAGGGACCCGCGGCGTGGAGGAGATCGTCGAGATCGAGCTGACCTCCGCGGAGCGGGCGGCTTTGGAGAAGTCGGTGGCGCTGGTGCGCAGCTCGATTCAGGCCCTCAAGCTGTGAGGCGGGATGGCGGTCAAGATCACCTGCTACGACGGGGTTAATACCATCGGAGGCAACAAGATCCTCCTGGAGGACGAGGAGCGTCACACGGCCCTCTTCTTGGACTTCGGCATGTCCTTTTCCCGACGCAGCCTGTTCTTCGAGGAATACCTCAAGCCCAGGCCGGGAGTAGGCCTGCGAGACCCTCTGCGTTTGGGGTTGATCCCACCGCTAGAGGGGATCTATCGCACCGATTTAATGGCGGCCCTTTCAGAACAAGATCGGGATTTCTTGACATCGCAGCCGTCTCATCGAGCCCTATCGGTCCAAGGGGTCTATCTTTCCCACGCCCACCTGGACCACTCCGGCTACATCTCCTTCTTGAGGGAGGACCTGCCGATCTACTGTACGGCCATGACGGCGGCCATCGCCAAGGTGGTGGAGGATGTAGGTCAGAGCGGGGATCTGGAGCGGGAGGTGTGCTATTTCAGCCGCCGAGAGTTGGTGAACGACGTCCTCTCCGTGGCTAAAGAAGGGGGACGCTCAGCCGACTACCTGGGCCGGCCCTTCGTGATCGTCGATGAGCCGGCCTTCCTCGATTCGCCCTTTTGGGGGGCGTCGCCGGCAGGGCGCAAGGGCATCCGGCCCCAGCGCGTCGCCTTGCCGAGCGATCGGATCGGCGATGGGCTGGTGCGCGCCTTCCCCGTCGATCACTCCCTCTACGGCGCCACTGGGTGTGCGGTGGAGACCTCGGCGGGATGGGTGG
>JACPWV010000041.1 GCA_016196905.1 Chloroflexota bacterium
ACCGGTCCTATTTGGCATTCTGCTGGTCACCTTCATTCTGGCCCGGCTGATTCCCGGCGAACCTTGCAGGGCAATCTTGGGGGAAAAAGCTACCCACGAGGCCTGTGAGCGCTTTAATCAAGCCAACGGACTGGACAAATCCCTGCCCGAGCAGTTGGTCATCTATATGGGAAAGGTCTTGCGGGGGGACTTCGGTGAATCCATCCGCTTCAGCCGACCCGTCTCCATTATTTTGATCGAGCGGCTCCCGATGACCGTCGAGCTGAGCCTTGCCGCCCTGTTGATTGCAATTGCGATCGGAATCCCGGCCGGGATCATTTCGGCCGTTCGACACAACTCGCGCGTCGACGTGGTCACTATGGTAGGCGCCAACATCGGCGTTTCTATGCCAGTGTTCTGGCTCGGGTTGATGCTGGCTTACGTCTTTGCTCTGCTGCTCAAAGATACCCCCTTGTGGCTGCCGCCCTCGGGCCGGCTCACCGCCGGGGTCTCTCCCACGCCCTTCTACGAGGTCTATGGCTTGCCGCTGGAAAAGGGCACCTTCTGGTTCAACTTCTTCGAATTCTTTGCGAATCTGTACATCTTCAATTCCATTATCACGCTGAACCTAGAAGTGCTGTTGGACGCGATCAAGCATTTGATCCTGCCCGCCACGGCGCTCAGCACCATCCCCATGGCCATCATTGCCCGCATGACCCGTTCCAGCCTGTTAGAGGTCGTCGGCCTGGACTACATGCGCACCGCCCGCGCCAAAGGGCTGCCGGAGCGCTTAGTCTTCATGCGCCATGCTATGAAAAACGCCATGCTGCCCATCGTCACCATCATCGGGCTGTCACTGGGCGGTCTATTGGGCGGGGCGGTCTTGACAGAGACGGTCTTTGGGCTGGCAGGGGTGGGCCGCACTTTGTTTGAGGCGATCACCGCTCGCGACTATCCGATCATCCAGGCCTTCACGGTGGTGATCGCCGTCATGTTTGTCGTGATCAATCTGATTGTAGACCTGTCCTACGCCTATCTGGATCCGCGCATCCGTTTGGGGTGATCGATGCCTGCCGTAAAAACGGAGAGGGCGATCCCGGCGGTCGTCCAGGTGCCTCAGCGCGCCGCCAGGAGCCCAGGGCGCGAGCTGCTGGTGGGCCTGTTCCGCAAGCGGTCGGCGGTGCTGGGGATGGCCATGCTGGGCGCGCTTGGCCTGCTGGCTATCTTTGCCCCCCTCATCGCAACCCACGATCCCATTCAGGTCTTAATTGGCATCGAAGAGGTCGAAAGACGCGCCCCACCCTGTATCCATCTCTTGGGCTGCTCCGCCGACCAGCCCCAGCACATTTTCGGGACTGACGGGAATGTCCGAGATCTTTTCAGCCGAGTAGTTTACGGATCCCGCTTCTCCCTCTTCATCGGTTTCTCCACCGTCGGTTTTGCAATTATTGTGGGGGGCCTCTTAGGGGCCGTGGCCGGCTATGCCGGGGGCCGGGTGGACAACGCCATCATGCGGGTGATGGATGTGCTTTTGGCCTTTCCCGCCCTGCTCTTGGCCATCGCCATCGTTGCCGTCCTGGGGCCCGGCCTGATCAATGCCTTGCTGGCCATTGGCATCGTATCCATCCCCGTCTATGCGCGGGTCATGCGGGCCAGCGTCTTGTCCGTAAAGGAGATGGAGTTCGTCCTGGCCGCGCGCGCTGTGGGCGCCTCACCCTCCCGAATCCTGTTCGGCCATATCTTGATCAACTCCGTCACCCCTCTCGTCGTCCAGGGCACGCTGGGCATCGCCTCCGCCATTCTGGATGCAGCCGCCTTGTCCTTCCTGGGACTGGGTGCTCAACCTCCCACTCCGGAGTGGGGCTCGATGTTGGGGACCGAGAGGAATCAAGTATTTACTGCGCCGCACCTGGTCTTCTTCCCTGGGCTGGCGATCATGATCACCGTGCTCTCTTTCAACCTCTTGGGGGACGGACTGCGTGATGCTCTGGATCCTCGCCTGCGCGGTATCAAGGCCTAATTCCCCATCGAACTCCTCTACTCCTTGCGTGAACCCCTTCGGTAAGCGAGCGGCCATTTGCGTTCGCCATCCGGCTGTGCTATACTTTTAAGGAATGGGGCGGAGGGAGCGCAGTCCATCCATGCCTTTCAACAAGGAGAAAAAGACCGGCGTCATCCAACAATACGCCATCCACGCAGGGGACACCGGCTCCCCGGAGGTGCAGGTCGCGTTGCTCACCACCCGCATCAACCAGCTGGTGGAGCATCTCGGCGCCCACAAGCGGGACAACCATTCCCGGCTGGGCCTTTTGAAACTGGTGGGCCAACGCCGACGGCATCTCACCTACCTGAGCCGAAAGGATCCTCAGCGCTACCAAGAACTTAAGGAGCGCCTAGGCATTCGCTAAGAGAAGGTGACTACTCCGCCGATCCCCGTATCGGCAAAAACCCCGGACCGGGCGAGGTCCAGGAATTGGAGCATGTCTCTCACCCCGTGGGGGACATCCTCCAGTCCCTGACCTCCAAGCCGGCCCGGCTGCGAGGTCAAAAATGAGCAACCTTTACCAAACCACGCTGGGGGAGCACCCCATTAGCTTGGAGACCGGCAAACTAGCCGGCCAGGCTGGGGGAGCGGTCACCGTCCGCTCCGGCGACACCGTGCTCCTGGCCACCGCTACCGCCGCTAAAGAGCCCCGGGAAGGGCTCACTTTCTTTCCCCTCACCGTTGATTACGAGGAGCGCCTATACGCCGCGGGCAAGATCCCGGGCGGCTTCTTCAAGCGCGAGGGGCGCCCCAGCGAACAAGCCATCCTGCTGTGTCGCTTGACCGATCGCGCCTTGCGCCCCCTCTTTCCCAAGAACCTACGCCACGAAGTGCAGGTGATCCTCACCGCCCTCTCCGCCGATCAGGAGAACTACCTGGATATCTTGGCCCTCATCGGGGCCTCAGCGGCTGTCTCTATCTCCGATATCCCCTTCAAGGGTCCCATGAGCGCCGTGCGGATGGGGCTGATCGATGGGCGTTTGGTGATCAACCCCACCGCCTCCCAGATGGCCAGCAGCATTTTGGATCTCCGCCTGGCAGGCACCCGGGAGACGGTGCTCATGATCGAGGCGGAGGGAAAGGAGATCGGCGAGGCCCAGATCTGGGAAGCGGTGCGCCTGGGGCACCAGGCCATGCAAAACGTCATCGACGTGCAAGAGAGGATGATGGCGGAGGTGGGCAAACCCAAGCGAGAGGCGCTGACCTACTTCCAGCTCCCCGCAGAGGTCCGCCGAGTGATCGAGCAGCGCGCGGGAGGCTTGCCCACTCAGATCCTCACCGCCGCCATGGGCAAGGAAGAACGCAACCGTGCCCTGGATAACCTCCACACGCAACTCCTGACCGAGCTGCCCAGTTTGGGTGAGCTGTTCACCTCCGAGGCGATCGAGGCTGCCTGGGAAGAGTTGCTGCGCCAGGAGTTCCGCGCCCTGGTCCTCAGTCGGGGGTTGCGACCGGATGGACGCCGCCCCGAGGAGATTCGCCCCCTCAGCTGCGAGGCAGGGATGCTGCCACGCACCCACGGCTCGGGGCTTTTCACCCGGGGCGAAACCCAGGTGTTGACCATCGCCACCCTGGGCACCGCCAGCGATGAACAGATCTTGGACGGCCTGACCCCCTTGGAATCCAAACGCTTCATGCACCACTATAACTTCCCACCCTACAGCACCGGGGAGACTCGTCCATTGCGGGGACCCGGCCGTCGCGAGATCGGCCACGGGGCCCTCGCCGAGCGGGCTCTGGCACAGGTGATCCCCAGCGAGGAAGCCTTCCCCTATACCCTCCGCCTGGTCTCCGAGGTGCTCTCCTCCAATGGCTCCACCTCTATGGCCAGTGTGTGCGGGAGCAGCCTGGCCTTGATGGACGCGGGGGTGCCCCTTGCGGCCCACGTCGCGGGCATCTCCATGGGGTTGGTCAAGGGGGATGAGGGCTTCACCCTCTTGACCGATATCCAGGGGGTGGAGGATGCCCTGGGGGATATGGATTTCAAAGTGGCCGGGACGCGC
>JACPWV010000077.1 GCA_016196905.1 Chloroflexota bacterium
CCAGGGCCCACCAAGAGAACGTAGACCCACGTGAGGAATGAAACGGGAACGAACAGCGCGAGCGCGATAAAGGCAGGAGATTCGGGCGATCGATTGACGATCGAAAGGCCCCGAGAAGCTGATATCGCGTCGATTATTCCGAAGGTCGCCGTTGACAGGCGACCGATTTGTGAATGGGGAGTCGCATGGCTGATCTTGCCAAAGCAGGAGATACTATCCTGCTCCTCAGCCAGGATGGCAAGCGGTTCATGATCCGCTTGGAGGTGGGCAAGGAATTTCACAGCCATCGGGGAAAGATCTCCCACGATGCGCTGATCGATCAGCCGCTAGGGCACCGCGTCATCTCCCACCTGGGCCACTCGTTCTTCGCCCTTAAACCCTCCGCCCACGACCTGATCATGCATGCACGACGCCGCACTCAGATCGTCTACCCTAAGGAGAGCGGCTACATCCTACTTAAGATGAACATCGTCTCTGGCGCGCGGGTCATCGAAGCGGGCACGGGCAGCGGCGCGTTGACCATCGCCCTGGCCCTGGGGGTGAGCCCCGGCGGCCGCGTCTATTCCTACGAGGAGCGCGCGGACATGCAGGCCCTGGCCGACCGGAACCTGCTCCAAGTTAGGCTGCGTGAGGTGGTCGAGTTAAAACAGCGCGACATCGCCCAGGGCTTCGACGAGACCGAGGTGGACGCCCTCTTCCTGGATGTGCGCGAGCCTCATCAATATCTAGAACAGGCCCGGCGCGCTCTCAAGGCGGGGGGGTTCTTTGGGGCGGTGGTGCCCACTACCAATCAGGCGGCGGCGCTGCTAGCCGGGTTGGAGCGGGAGGCTTTCGTGGACGTCGAGGTCTGCGAGATCCTACTGCGGCCCTACAAGACAGTGCCCCAGCGCCTGCGGCCAGTGGATCGCATGGTAGCCCACACCGGCTATCTGCTCTTCGCCCGGCCCATCGCCGGGGATTGATCGGGCGCCTGCAAAAGCAGAGGGGCTTTCGGCAGAGAGCCCCTCGAGCTTCGCTCGAACCGACCTAAATATTTAGGTGACTGGATTCACCCCACTGGGGTCGGTTGTAGCTTGCGAGTCTCTTCTTCGACCAGATAGCGGCGCAACACTTTGCCCACCATGGTCATGGGGAGTTCAGTCCGGAACTCCACCTCGCTGGGGACCTTGAACCTGGCCAAGCGCTCCTTGCAGAACTCAAGCAGTTCCTCCGCGCTGGTGGCCGTTTCGCCCTCCTTGAGCACTACCCAGGCCTTCACCGTCTCGCCCCGTTTGGGGTGGGCGATGCCCGCCACCGCGGCCACCTTGACCTTGGGGTGCATGTAAAGGACCTCCTCCACCTCGCGAGGATAGACGTTGAAGCCGCTCACGATGATCATGTCCTTCTTGCGATCCACGATGCTGAAGAAGCCCTCTGTATCCATCTTGGCGATGTCCCCGGTGTAGAGCCACCCGTTGCGCAGCACAACTCTGGTTTCGTCCGGCCGATTCCAGTACCCCTTCATCACCTGGGGGCCGCGAATGGCCAGCTCGCCGATCTCTGCCGGAGGGAGATCCCGCTCGCCGCTCTCCAGGTCGACCACCTTGGCCTCGGTATCGGGAAGGGGGAGGCCGATCGAACCAATTTTCCCGCCGCTTTGGATGGGATTGCAGTGGGTGACCGGGGAGGCCTCGGTGAGCCCATAACCCTCCACCAACTTTCCGCCGGTGATGCGCTGAAATTCGGTCTGCACCTCGGCGGGGAGGCCAGCCGCCCCGCTGATGCAGGCGTTAATGGAGCGCAGATCGTACTTTTGTTTTTGGACGTCCAGATGGTTATTGATGGCCACGTAGAGGGTGGGCACGCCGGGAAAAAGGGTGGGCTTATGTTTATGGATGGCTTTCAGTACAGTGTCCAGCTCGCGCGGATTGGGGATCAGAATCTGGGTGGCCCCCAGAGACACCGCCTGATTCATGCACACGGTCATGGCGTAGCTGTGGGTCAAGGGGAGGGCGGTCATGATCACTTCCTTCCCCTCTTGGATGTCCGCCATCCAATGGCGCACCTGCATGGCGTTGGTGACCAGATTGCGATGGGTCAATTCCGCGCCCTTGGGGATGCCCGTGGTGCCACCGGTGTACATCAGCACGGCCGTCTCATCGGGATCCACCGCTGCCGGAGAAGGCTCGCTGGGTGCCTTAGCCAGCACCTCTGGGAACCAATGGGTATTGGCCTCGCCCGAGGTATCCACCCGGTGACCATCCCTCTTCTCGCGCGCCAAGGTAAAAAGCAACTTCAGCAGAGGCGGAAAGTACTCCTTGATGTTGGTGACGATCACCTGCTTCACGGGGGTGCGCGCCCGCACCTCGCGCACCGTCGGGTAAAAACGGCTGAGGGTGACCAGGACGGCCGCACCCGAGTCATTAAGCAAGAGCTCCACTTCGCGGGCTACATAGAGAGGGTTGAAGGGGGCCACGATGGCCCCCGCGCGTAACGCTCCGTAGTAACTGATCACGAACTGCGGGCAGTTGGGCAAATAGAGAGCCACCCGGTCCCCTTTGCGGACGCCTAGTTTCTGCAGTGCGGCGGCGAAACGATCGGCTAGGGCATGCAATTCGTGATAGGGGATCGAATGATTGAAAAAGATGAGGGCGGGGCGGTCTGGGTATTTGCGCGCAGTGTCAGTTAAAAACTGCTGCAGAGGGATGGATGGGTAGCTCAGGCGATGCGGCACGCCGCGATCGTAGTGTTTAAGCCAGGCCTTCTCCACGGGAACCTCCTCATCCTTACTTAGAAGAAACGACACTCCACTCGCCGACCGCCATTATACGGCAGGTGGGAAGCGCCTGTCAAAGTTCGTGCGGTTCTCGCCGCCCGAGGTTCACGGCGCGTCGCGCAGGCTGGGTACGAAGTAACCGGCTACGGTAAAGGCCAGCACTAACATCCCGGCCAGCAGGATGACAGTCTGAACTCCTATGAGCTCGGCCGCCCGGCCGGCCAGGACGGCGGAGATGGTCAAGCCGATCTGGATGAGAGCCTGGCGAATGCTGAAGATGCGGGCGCGAAACTCGGAGGGGGTCAGCTCCTGAACCAGGGTCACGCTGGGGATATAAAAGAGCATGTTGCCGAAGCCGTCCAGGCTCACCGCAGACAAGGCCAGGGGCAGTCGATCGACGAAGCCCAGGAAGAACTTGGCCAGGCTGAAGATGCCAAACCCGGCCAGGATGATGCGGCCTTTGCGGTAATGGCCTCCCAAAGAGCGGCCCACTAAGATGCTCCCCAGGATCGCCCCCAGCCCCAGGAAGGCCTCCATGAGAGCGAACCCCCAGGCCCCCAGGGTTCCACCTTCCAGGATCCCCAGGGCGTACACCGGGACGATGGCGGTGGTGGCCCCGGCGGCCAGCGGCATGGGAAGGAAGAAGAGGGTATTGGCGGCTAGGTAGCGGTTTCCTCGCAGGAAAGTCACCCCCGCCCTGAATTCTTGCAGGAGCTGAGCCACGGTAGGAATGGTCGACGGGCGGGAGGCCTGGGTGAGGGTCATTGAGAAGATGACAGCCGCAGAGATCACATAGGAGAGAGAATCCACAAAGAAGGCGAGGGTGGTGCCCAGGAGCACGACGAGGATCCCTCCGGCCAGGTAGCCGATGAAGTCGATGAGGTATCGAGAGATCTCAAGAAGCGAGTTAGCGGCGTACAGCTCGCGTTGGCGGACGATATCGGGGAGGACAGCCAGGCGAGCCGGGGTGAAGAAGAGAGAGAAGACGGTCACCAGCAAAGCCAGTACATACACGAAGGAAATGTTGAGGGGGGCCAACCAGGGGATCAGGAGAACCAGCCCGGCCCGGGCCAAGTCGGCCACGATCATCGTTCGCCGACGGTCCCAGCGATCGACTAGGGTGCCAGCCACGGGCCCTAAAAAGATCCAGGGGAGGCCGATGGAGGCGTAGATCAGGCTCACTAAAACGGCGGATCCGGTCAGGTTCCAGACCAGTACGGGTAGAGCGATCAGGTGGGCGCGATCGCCCAGGAAAGAGATGATCTGTCCGACCCACAGCAGGGAGAAGTTGCGGTTGTGCAGGACCTGGAGGTAACTGACCGGCTCTTCACGAGCTGAGGCGGCGGGTATGCTCATTTCAGACTTTGGATGAGGCGGGGCTCACGACGCGTCGACCATCCTGCTCTGTGCGCCGATAGGCTTCGTAGGCGGCTGGCAGGTAGCGCCGATAGAGGGCCAGGTTGAACTGCGGGGCATGCTCTCGGCGAAAGCGGCGCAGGGCGGCCAGGTCCAGATCGGCCACCACCACCTCCGGGCGATCCGCGTCCTGGGCCTGGGCGATGATCCCGTCGCCGCTCGGGGTCATCTCCAGGGGCGCGTAGACCCCGCTCCGCCCCCCGGTGGTGATCCCCAGCTCATGCCCCACGAGGCAGGCTAGGATTCCGTAGGCAGGGCTCTCTTGCACCCTCCCCCAGAGGCCTCGAGCATGGAGCCAGAAGTTGTATTCGGCGGCATCTCCCACGGGAGCGATCATGATCTCCGCTCCACGCAGCCAGGCGATGCGCTGCGGCTCGAAGTAGCTGTGATCGATGCAGATGGGAATGGAGATCCGCCCCAGTGCAGTCTCGAAGACGCGGATCTCCTCGCCGCGGCTCATCCCCCAGGCCGCCTCCCGGGGTGATAAATGGGTCTGGGCCTGGGTGCCGATGGTGCGCCCATCGGGTCCGAAGAAATAGCCTACCCTGAGCAGGTTTCCCCGGCCATCGGGAAGGCACACGGTGCCCGCCCCCAGATGCACACCGAAGCCCGCGGCCAGGGAGGAGAAAGTTGTTTCAAAGATTCGCCGGGCGGCGGGAGCTAAGAGTCGCAGCAGATCGCTCATCCCCACCTTCCTGATGTGCGCGCTGATGCGGCCCGGCGCCGGGATGAGCTGGTCGATGCCGGGGATGAGTCCCGCCAGGAGATACCCACCGCTGTCCTCTGGGAAGACCATCAGCTGGGCACCGGCCTCCACCGCTTGGCGGGTAAGGCCGTACATCGTTTGGGCGTACTCCGCCGCCGAACGGAACAGGTGCGCCTCAAGCTGGACCACCCCCACCCGGATTCGATCGCCCTGGGGCGGAGGGGCCGGAGTAAACCTCCGCCCGGCCAGCGCGTGGCGAACGAGGGCGGGGCGCGATCGCCACCACAAGAGTGGGGCTAGGATCACGGCAGTCATGCGGAAAAGGAAACGATTCATGGGGCCCCTTGGTAGCGGTGGGGAAACTCGCGTTGGTATATAGGCGTAATTCAGCATGCGGTAAAGAAGCATCTAGACCATCTGTATACTTTTTTGGAAAAAGAAAGATGAGCATCGGTGCTGCGGGCCTCGGCCAGGACCCCGCGATAGGCGCGGGTGAGCTCGGCGGGCGCGTGAATGGCCGATCGCCCCAGCAGCCCCTGCCCCACGGCGCAACTTTCGATCCCGAAGACTTGGTTGGCTTGTACCTCCCGCCACAAGCCGCGCATCCAGGTTGCTTGAGAATAATGCGTGCGCGCGGAGGGGTGGATCAGGATGGTGGCCCCCAGTAGGCAGAGGATCCTCGAGACTTCGGGGTAATAGACATCGCTTCCCACTAAGATGCCTACCTTCCCCGCCGGCACCTCGAGGACCTGCAGGGTGTCGCCCGCGCCCAGCCCGCAGGAACGCTCGCCCGGACTCAGGTGGGTCTGAGACTGGGTGCCCAGCAGTTCCCCCCTCGGCTCGAAGAGATACGCCATTCGGTGGAGTTCACCCTGGCTGTTGGGCACCAGCAGGGTGCCAGCCAGCAGGTGGACCTGGAAGCGCCGCGCGATCCGTGCGAAGGTCTCGCGATAAGCCTCCTCCAGGACGGGCCCATGCGCCCGCAGCCAGTCAGCCAGGCGCGCATCGAAGCGCTCGATGAGCATCCCCCAGCGTGGAGGCTCCCCGAGCCGGGTCTCTAAAAACAAGAGCCCCGTCTCCTGGGGCAGCACCACCAGTTCCGCCCCCAGGGAGGCGGCCCGACCGACGAGCAGGCTCAGGCGCTCCTCCACCTCTCGGCGCGAGGTGCCCCAGAAAACGCGGAGCTGGATCGCCGCAGCGCCCAGCTTGTGCGTCGATCTCCCCAGGTTGATCGACGGCTTGGCTGGGAAAGCAGGAGCTTTTCGAGGCATCCTTGCTCCTATGCCCCTGGGTCCGCCAGGGTGTTATTCCCTACCTTGGCGCCCTCCGATCCCAGTCGCGGACCCCGCTAGAGGGGAATGATATGTTAGCACATTTGAGGAGGAGATGGCAACCAGCGCATCCGCCTGAGCCAAACCGGCTGGCCCAGGAGCGACCTCGCGGGTCACCATCTCCCTCCCGGGGGATCAGCTCACCTCCAAACGAAATAACTCCAGGCGCCCCTCTAGGACCCCCAGCACACCGCGTATCGGGATCTCGAAAGAACCTCGTTGTCGCGCGCGCAAGGTCAACTCGATAGAGGCCTCCTCGCCTGGCCCCAGGTCTCCCAGGAAGAGGCTGAAGGTGCCCAGGACCACAATGGGAGGCTGCGTGGGAGGCGGTTCCACCGCGACCAACTCCACCACATCGGTCGTCGGCGAGAGCAGCTGGATCTGGGCCAGGTCACGCCGATCGGAGAGGTTGTGCAAAGTCACTCGGAGGGTGAAAATCTCGTCTGGGCTCACCGAGATCGAATCCGGCTCCAAGGTCAGGCGGACGTTCGAGGACTCGACACCTGTGGTCCCCGCCAAGTAGACGAAGCCCCCCAGGGAGAGCAATACGGCACAACAAGCCAGCAAGACCAGGGCGAGACAGCCCAGGGCGATGAGTAGCCAAGTGCGACTAGCCGGGCGCGGCTGTTTTGAGGCGCCGGGGGCCTCACTCATCTGTCCTCTTCAGCAAGCCGCGTTGAAGGACCATATTCGCGGTGATCATGAAAGCGCGGGCGCTAGGGAGGACGGTGGGCGGACTCCTCCCCGGGCTCGCCCTGGAGCAGGCTCAGCGCATGCGGCAGCGCCGGTAGGAGGATGGCGAAATTCTCGCGGACGCTGGTGGGGCTGCCGGGCAGGTTGACGATCAAGGTCCGACCCCGGATCCCGGCCACCGCGCGCGAGAGCATGGCGTGGGGAGTATGAGAGAGGCTGGCCGCGCGCATGGCCTCGACCAGGCCCGGGGCCTCACGCTGGATCACCGCGCGGGTAGCCTCAGGGCTCACGTCGCGCGGCGCAAACCCGGTGCCGCCCGTCGTCAAAATCAAATCGAGGCCCAACTCATCGCACCACTCGGTCAAGCAGGCCTCTATGGCCGCTTGATCGTCGGGCAAGATCTGGTAGCGTTGGGTATCCGCCTGGAGATGGTCGACCAGCAGCTGCTTCAGCAAGGGGCCGCTCTCGTCCGGCCGCTCGCCACGGCTGGCTCGATCGCTGACAGTGAGGATCCCGACACGCCAGGTCATCCGGCCAACGACTAATTTTATTTCAAACTTGGCCCGGCCGCGAGAGGCCACCCCTCCAGCGAGCCCTCGAGAGCCAGCGTTAAGTAGCGTGCAAGCGTTCTGTCAGGCGCAGCAGCCCCCTGTAGATGGGCTCCAGGCGTTCTTCCAGGCGCAGGCTGAGTTGATGAGCGGCCAGGGCGAAGAGGATCCCAGCCAGGACATCCAGGGGATAGTGAACGCCAGCGTAGACGCGGGCGATGGAGAAGAGGGAAGCCAGGCTGGCCATGAGCAGGCCGAGCCGTGGATGATCCCTCCCAATCACCGCAGCAAAAACGAACGCCACTGCCGCTGGGTTGCTCGGGAAGGAGGAATCGCTGGGCCGGTAGAAGAGGAGGTGAACCTCCGCGACGGAGAAGGGGCGGGGCCGAAAATAGAGTAAGTTCGCCAGCTTGGCCAGGGCGTTGACCACCAGCAGCGCCAGCACCACGCGGAGCACTAGGCGGCGATTCGCCTTCTGCTGTTCCTCCCCGGCTCCCTCGAACCAAACCGAGACCAGCAGCAGTAGCAAGGTGGTGGGAACGAAATAATCATTGACCAGCAGCCGCATGAGCGCGTCCAGCATCGGCCAGCGTCCCGCTGCGCCGTTGATGAGAGCGAGCAGCTGATCATCCAAGATCAAGGGGATCCTCCCCATCGCGTCCAAAGTCGAGAAGCTACCCGGGTGGAGGCCAGGGCACACCAGAAAGCCAGAGTGAAGAAGAAGGCGAATTCGCTGGAGGCGGGACCTGGGGAGAAGATCTCGTACTGGTGGGTGCCAAAGAACCAGGCGTAGGAGAGCAGGATGAGCGCCGCGCCCAAAGCGGCTCCCCGGACAGGGTTGCGGGCCGCCCAGGGGGCGATATCGGCGCGGCGATGGCGGGCGGCGACGATCTGCAGCAGCCCCAGAAGCGCGCCGTAGGCCATGAAAAAGAAAAGGACGCCGATCGTTAGCTGCTCGCGGAACTCCATCGCCGTCCTGATTCCATGCCCGCCCGGAGACGCTGGACCACCCAGGTCGCCCCGCCGCGGCGGAGGCTAGTTCGTATCGATAGCCAACCCGATTATTCCAAGTAGTCGCGCAGCTTGCGGCTGCGGGAGGGGTGCCGTAGTTTACGCAAGGCCTTCGCCTCGATCTGACGGATCCGTTCGCGGGTGACCCCGAAGCGGCTGCCCACCTCCTCCAGGGTGTAAGTGTGACCGTCGGTCAACCCGAAGCGCATTTGCAGAACGCGGCCTTCACGGGGGGTGAGGGAGGTGAGGATCTCGCTCATGTGCTCGCGCAGCAGGGCCGCCGAGGCGACCTCCACCGGGGCAGGGGCTTTGCGGTCCTCGATGAAATCCCCCAGGTGGCTGTCCTTCTCCTCCCCAACGGGCATTTCCAAAGAGAGGGGACGCTGGGCGATCTCCAGGATCCGGTCTACCTTCTTGGGGGTGGTGTCCATCTCACCGGCCAGCTCGGTGGAGGAGGGTTCGCGGCCCAACTCCTGAGCCAGGGTGCGCGAGACGCGGCCCAGCTTGTTGATCCGTTCGCACATATGCACCGGCACCCGAATGGTCCGCCCCTGGTCGGCGATAGCGCGGGTGATGGCTTGGCGGATCCACCAGGTGGCGTAGGTGCTGAACTTATACCCGCGGCGGTAGTCAAACTTCTCCACGGCCCGGATGAGCCCGATGTTCCCTTCCTGGATCAGGTCGAGAAAGGAAACCCCCCGTCCCACATACTTCTTGGCGATGCTCACCACTAGGCGGAAGTTGGCTTTGATCAGATGCTGCCGGGCCGCCTCGCCATCGGCGCTGGCCCATTCCAGCTTTTGGCGCAGCTCCCGACCCGGTGAGGAGCCGTTGAGGCGTGCCAAGCGGCGGCGGGCACGCAGCCCCCGCTCCATGCGTCGGGCCAGATCCACTTCTTCTTGGGCGGTCAGGAGGGCGATGCGGCTGATTTCCTTCAGATAGAGACTGATCGAATCGTCGGCGGCGACGTTGCTCAGATCCGTATCCTCCAGGGGTTTGCTGGCCTTGTGCCCATCTTTGGGGGGTGTCCCCAGGATTCCATTCGCTCCTCGCCCTCGCGAAGCCAGCGCGACCGGCCGATACTTCTCCCGCTCCTGAAGGTTGTGGCTCATAACGCTCGCCCCTCCCTAGAGGTCACTTAGGCGGATCCCCAAAACTAAGCTGCTCGGCCCCGCGCACGACCTACCGACTGTTACTCCGGAGAGTCTGTTCCCCTAACGGTCCATGGTCTGAAGATCGTGCCAAGGCTCGCTGAAGCTGCTCAGGTGCCAGGGGAATCAAGTGGTAGAAGGCTCGCCAGCGCTGGAAATTATCGGCACCCAAAGTTGACCCATTGTAACATAAAGGTAAAAAAAAATCAAGGGGGAGCCGATTTTGTGAGGTTAAGATTTAACATAAATTGATACCAACTAAATTTAATGTAATATAACCTACGAAACTAAGCGGATTTTCACACAGCCATGCTAGCTTTACGTAAGCGCGGCAGAATCGTTCGCTTTTGGGTTGTTGCAACCTCATCGCGAGATCCTCCGCATTGCGACCCATAAGCCGGTTCCTGACTTGGTGTCGGCGAACCACCTCGCGGCCGGTCTAGGTCATGTCGGGAAAGCGGAGATGACCCGCTTCAAATTCCGGCGCCCAGGCGGTTCAGTCCGTGTTTGACGAAGTGATACGTGAGATAACACTCGATGGCGAAAGGCGGGAAGCCCAAGAAGCCCAGCAGCGGCATCTCGAAGATCTTAAAATCAGCGAGGATGGGCACGGCATAGATCCACTTGGCCTGCGCCCAAAAGTTCCAGAACTCCCACAAAAAACCACAGACCAGCCCCGCCGACAAGAGGCGCACAGTCGTTCGATAGTCACCTCGTTCCCAATCTGCGAGTAGCGAGGGTGCGCCGAGGTGGGCATTGATGGGCGCCAGGAGCGGGATGAAGCCGACCCACACCAGCCCGAACAGATAGCGGGCGATCTCGAACGGCATCAGCAGGGGCACGCTGAGGAAAACCAGGCCGCTGGCCACCAGCCGGCGCTCTCGGCCGGCGAGCGCGATCTGGTAGCCACGCGGCCCTTTCCCGAAAATTCGCGTGGCGTCAAGGAGATCGCTGGTCTCAAAGATGCCCGGCAGGATGGTGGCGAAGGACCAGAAAAAACCGATGTAGCGCCAGGGCGGACTAGGAACCCCCAAATAGTACCAGTTGCCCAGGTGCAGGTTGTAGGCCTCGAAGATCAGCCAGATCCCTACTGAGGTGGGGATCATCATCAGGAACTCGCGCAGTCGGTCGTGGATCAAAGAATGGCCGCTTAGCCGCAAGACTAGCGCATCGACCAGTAGGATGTAGCCGGTCCACACGATAGGGATAAACCAGGTGGACACCGGCTCTGCCTTGGCCCACATCAAGGCCTCGGCCACCAGAACCATGCCCAACCCGACCCATCCGTACCGGGCCAGACTGGGCTTTTGAAAAACGGTGGGTGTCTCCATCGCTCTCGGCCCGTTCATCTCCGTCCGAATTCCCGCTCGAGCTGCTCCTGACTGAGGTGGATCATGGTGGGGCGGCCGTGGGCACAGGTGCGCGGCGAACGAGTGCTCTCCAGCTGGCGGATCAGTTCGCGCATCTCCGACTCGCTGAGCGCCTCCCCGGCGCGCACCGCGCTGTGGCAGGCTAGGCCGATCACGAAGCGCGCCTCCCACCCCGATCCTGCCACGCCGGGACCCTCACGGGCCGCGTCGTCCAAGATCTCGCGCAGCGCACGAGCGGGATCCACCCGGCCCAAGATGGCAGGCATTGAGCGCAGGAGATACTGGCGTCCGCCGAAGGGTTCCAGATCAAAACCCCAGGCGGCCAGCGCCTGTGGGTTCTCCTCCAGTGTGGTCGCCTCCGCGGGGGTGAGTTCGATGGGGATCGGTTCCAAAAGGCTCTGGGAGTTAATTCCGCGGACCGCCCGTTCGCCCAGTAAGCGCTCGTAGAGCACTCGCTCATGGGCGGCATGTTGATCGATTAAGTACATGCCGTGCGGCCCTTCAGCAATGACATAGGTCAAGCCCAATTGTCCCAAAACCCGCAAGGGCGGCACCTTGGGCCCGACCTCGCCAGCCGGTTCTGCGGCGATGGCCTGCGCGGGGAGTTCGCGCTGCGGCCGAGGCGCGGCGCCCGGCTCTGGTCGCGGCGCGGCTGGGATCCAACGGCCCATCCGGGGCCCGGTGGAGGGGACGGCTGGCCGGGTCACCACCGGGATGGGGGCCGATTCGCTCAGGGTTCGGCGGGCCGCTCGCTGGATGGCCTCGAAGATCAGCCCGCTGCTGCGAAAACGCACCTCCGCCTTGGCGGGGTGGACGTTGACATCCACCTCCTCGGGCGGGAGATCGATGCGCAGCACCGCCAGCGGGTAGCGGCCGGAGGGCAATAGAGTATGATACGCCTCGCGCAGGGCATGGCTCAGGAGAGGATCCCGCACCCAGCGGCCGTTCACCAAAAGGGTTATCCCCCGCGCGTTGGAGCGATGCGTGCTCGGGCCGCCCATATAGCCCGAGATGCGCACCTCCCCCTCGCCCTGCTCGCGAATTTCCAGCAATTGCTTGGCCAGCTCCAGTCCATAAGCAGCCACGAGCACCTCGTACAAGCTGCCGCTGCCGGGGGAGCGAAAGGCGGTGCGCCCCTCGTTGAGCAGGGTGAAGCGGACAGCGGGATAAGCCATGGCGTAGCGGGTTACCAGATCGGAGCTGTGCCCGGCCTCGGTGGCCTCGGCCTTCAGAAATTTCCGGCGAGCGGGGGTGTTATAGAAAAGGTTCTCCACCGTGACGATGGTGCCCACCGGCGAACCGCGCCGCTCCTTTTTCACAACCCGGCCCCCCTGCACAAGCAAAGACAGTCCCAGCTCTTCATCGGCCGGGCGGGTGAGGAGTGTCACTTTAGCGACGGCAGCGATGGAGGGCAGCGCCTCACCGCGAAAACCCAGGGTGGTGATATGAGAGAGGTCCTCGGCGGAGGCGATCTTGCTGGTGGCGTGGCGCTGGAAGGCCAGCTCCACCTCCCCGAGGGGGATGCCCGCGCCGTTGTCGATGACTCGGATCAGGCGCGAGCCGCCGCCGCGGATCTCCACCGCGACCTCGCTGGCCCCGGCGTCCAGCGCGTTCTCCAATAGCTCCTTGACCACCGAGGCGGGCCGCTCGATGACCTCGCCGGCGGCGATCTGAGAAGCCACCTCGGAGGCGAGCACGCGAATGGGCATAGCGTTATTCTACCATAAGCGGGCAGCGATGGTCGAAAACAGCGCGGCGATTGATTTTTGGCGCCGCTTTGTATAGAATCGAGGGTGCACTCCCATGGGGCGACATGGCCAGGCGATGCTTCGAGAGAGTAGGGGCAAGGGTGGATTACGAGGCGCCCTTGCCCTTTTTTGTAGAGGGGAGACCCGATGAGCGCTGGAGATCGGCGTGAAATGGTGATCGTCTCTGCGGTGCGCACCCCCCTGGGCACCCATGGCGGGGCGCTGCGCGAGGTGACCGCCCAGGAGCTGGCTCGCGGCGTGATGGTGGCGGCGCTTCAGCGAGCGCGGCTTGAAGCGGCGAACATCGACGAGGTCGTCTTCGGCTGCGCCGGGCAGATGAGCGACGCTCCCAACCTGGCCCGAGTAGCGGGGTTGATGGCGGGCATCCCGGTGGAGATCCCGGGCTATACCGTCCAGCGCAACTGCGCCTCGGGCCTGGAAGCGATCACCTCGGCCTGCCGGGCCATTCGGGCCGGCGACGGCGATGTCTATCTCGTCGGCGGCAGCGAGAGCATGTCCAGCTACCCCTATGCGGTGCGGGGGGCGCGCTGGGGTTTAAAACTGCGGCACACCACTTTCATCGATACTCTGTGGGAGGGGTTAACCGATCCCATCTGCGGACAACTCATGGGGCGCACCGCGGAGAATCTGGTGGAGCATTACGAGATCACCCGCGAGGAGCAGGACGAATATGCGGTGGGCAGTCACAAGCGGGCCTTCGTGGCCACCCGCACCGGCCGCTTCGTGGAGGAGATCGTGCCGGTGGAGGTAAAGAGTTCCCACGGACCAGCCGAGACGGTCTCGCAGGACGAGGGAATCAATCCCGGGCTGACCATACAAAAGCTGGCTATGTACCCCGCGGTTTTCAAGGAAGGCGGCACGGTGACCCCGGGCAACTCCTCCTCCCTCAACGACGGGGCGGCCGCACTGGTCGTTGTGAGTGCCGACAAAGCGCGTGAGCTGGGGCTCCAGCCCCTGGCCTCTATTCGATCCTACGCCTACGCGGGCGTAGCGCCCGAGGTGATGGGCCTGGGGCCGGTCCATTCTATCCCCAAGGCGCTCAAGAAGGCTGGGCTTGAGCTCAAAGACATCGACTTGATCGAGCTCAACGAGGCCTTCGCCGCCCAGGTCCTGGCGGTGGGTCGCGAGTTGGAGGGGGACGGCTGGGAATGGGAGAAAGTCAACGTCAACGGAGGGGCCATCGCCCTGGGCCACCCGGTGGGCTGCTCCGGCGCGCGCATCACGGTCACCCTCTTGCACGAGATGATCAAGCGCGACGTCAACCTGGGCATGGCCACTTTGTGTGTGGGCGGCGGCCAGGGTGGCACGCTCATCATAGAGCGAAATTAGCCGCCGCGTCTAGTTGTCCGCGACGTGATCGGTCGCGATTGGATTGAAGGAGGGCGAGGCTCGCCGTGTACATCTTCAAAGCCGGAGTGGTGGGCGCGGGGACCATGGGGGCGGAGATCGCCCAGGTGATCTCCTACTCGGGATTGCCCGTCGTGCTCAAAGATATCGACCAGGCCATCCTCGATAAAGGCATGCAGAAGATCCATGGCATCTACCAGCGGCGGGTGGATCGGGGCAAGATGGATCTACATACAATGGAGGAGAAATTAGCACTCATTGAGCTGACGCTGAGCTATGACGGATTTAAGGACTTGGATGTGATCATCGAAGCAGTGCCGGAAAACATCGATCTCAAGGTGCGCGTATTCCAGGAGTTGGATGGGATCTGTCCCGAGGGCGCCATCTTCGCCTCCAACACCTCGGCCCTCTCCATCTCCGAGATGGGGGCCGCCACTCAACGGCCGGAGAAGATGATCGGGATACACTTCTTCTTTCCGGCCCATGTGATGAAGCTGGTGGAGGTCATCCCCGGCCTGGACACCGCGCAGGACACCGTTGACAGCGTGGTCTCCTTCGCCGAGAGCCTGCGCAAGATCCCGGTGGTGGTGAAGGAGTGTCCCGGCTTTCTGGTCAATCGGCTGCTGGCACCCTTTCTTAACGAGGCGGTGCGCTGTGTGCAGGAGGGCGCCGCCACGCCCGAGGAGATCGACAAGCAGGTGGCCGGCTTCGGCATGCCCATGGGCCCCTTGGTGCTGTCCGATGCCTTGGGGTTGGATGTAGCCTGGAGCGTGGCCCAGACCCTGTACACCGAGTACGGCGAGCGGATGCGCCCGCCGCGTCTATTCCAGCTCCTAGTCGAAGCCGGGCGTCTGGGAGAGAAGGCGGGAGCTGGCTTCTACGAGTACGGTGCCGATGGCAAGGAGAGCTTGCCGGTGCTGATCGAAAAGGCGCGCAGGGAGACGACAGTGACCGGCAGCGAGTTCAGCGTCGAACGTTGTCTCCTGCCGCTGATCAACGAGGCGGCGCTGTGCTTGGAAGAGAACATCGCCTCGCCCGCGGACATCGACATGGCCATGATGGCGGGGACGGGCATGCGCAGAGGGGATCGGCCCATCGGTCCATTGGGGCTGGCGGACGAGATGGGGCTGGACGCGGTGCTCGGTCAGCTCGAAGAATTCCAGCGAAAGTATGGCGAGCGCTTCCGACCCGCACGTTACCTTCGTCTCAAGGTGAAGGCCAAGCACCTGGGCAAGAAGGTCGGAAAGGGGTTTTTGGAGTACGCCGCATAACCCCCTAATTCCCTTAGGTCCTTCAATTCCCTTTAATTCCTTTCCGCCTGCAAAAGGGAAATAAGGGAATTGAGGGAATTAGAGGGGAAGATCAAATCGAGAATAATCCGAGGAGGATGTATGGCGGAACGCCAATTCGTCAAGATATCCGTTGAGGACCGCGTAGCTCTCATCACTTTGGATTACCCCCCGGCCAACGTGCTCAATAGCACCACGGTAGCCGAGTTGGCCGATGCCTTTCAGGAAGCGCTGGCCGACGAGCAAGTCAAGGCCATCGTGCTCACCGGAGGCGGGGAGTTCATCTTCATCGCTGGGGCCGACATCAACGAGATCGTGCGCTTGGAGAGCCCGGGCCAGGCGCGGGAGATCGTTCAGGGGGCGCACACGCTGCTGGGCCAGATCGAGTCCTCGCCTAAACCGGTCATCGCCGCCATCAACGGGCATTGCCTCGGTGGTGGCCTGGAGTTGGCCATGGCCTGCCACCTGCGCATCGCCAATAATCGGGCCCAGTTGGGGCAGCCGGAGATCGGCCTGGGCATCATCCCCGGCTTCGGGGGAACGCAGCGCCTGCCCCGGCTGGTAGGCAAAGGGAAGGCTCTGGAACTGATCCTTACCGGCGATCGGATTAGCGGGGCGGAGGCGGCCAACCTTGGCTTGGTGAACAAAGCCGTCCCGGCTGGCGATGTGCTGCGCACCGCCCTGGGGCTGGCCAAAAAGATCGCCGGCCACGGGGCCCTGGCGATCCGCGCCACCATCGAATCGGTGTCGCGCGGCCTGGAGATGAGCCTGGAACAAGGATTGGCCCTGGAGACCGAGAGTTTCGCTAGCTTGGTTGGCACCCACGATATGCGCGAGGGGCTGAGCGCCTTCCTGGAGAAACGCCAGCCGAAGTTCGCCGACCAATAGTCGGTCAACCCAAACAGCGACCAGGTGGGCTCGCGGCTTAGTCTCGAAATTTGCTGCCAGTTCTCAGAAGAGGAACGATGGACTTCTCCCTAACCGACGAACAGCGCATGTTTCAAGATCTGTTCCGCGACTTTGCCCAGCGCCAAGTGGCGCCGCTGGCGGATGCCCTCGATCGCGAGGAGCGGACACCCATCGAAAGCATCGAAAAGGCGGCGGAGCTGGAGCTCTTAGGTTTGCCTTTCCCAGCCGAATATGGTGGCTCGGGGGTGGGGTTTCTAGTTCAGTGCCTGCTGGTGGAGGAGCTGGCCAAGGCTTGCTTCTCCACCGCCCTGACCCTGGGGGTGCACACCGGTGCGGCCGGCATGGCCCTCTACCTGGGCGGGGGCGAGACCCAAAAGAAAAAATATCTGTCGGCGCTGGCTCGCGGGGAGGTACTGGGCGCCTTCGCCCTGAGCGAGCCTTGGGCCGGATCGGACGCGGCCTCTTTGCGCACGCGGGCCAGCCGGGATGGGGATGGCTACCGATTGAACGGGGAGAAAGCCTATGTCACCAACGGCGAGATCGCCGATCTCTTTATCATCTACGCCGCCACCGATCCCCAGGCCGGCGCGCGGGGGATCAGCGCCTTCATCGTGGAGAAGGGCACTCCGGGGCTGAAGGTGGGTCAGCGCGAACGCACCATGGGCCTGCGCGGCGCCTGCATCAATTCCTTGACCTTGGCCGATTGCCACATCCCCGACGGTAACCTCCTGGGGGAGGAGGGGTCCGGCTTCGAGATGGTCCAAACTGTCATGGGAATGGGGCGGCTCGGGATCGCCGCCCAATGCGTGGGAATCGCCCGGGCGGCC
>JACPWV010000072.1 GCA_016196905.1 Chloroflexota bacterium
CAGCTTACACTGCCCAAGAGGTGGCCGCGGCGCAGCACGTGCCCGGAAAGCAGGTGGCGAAAGTGGTGATGGTTAAGGCGGGCAAACAATTGATGATGGCCGTGCTCCCCGCCCCTTATCGCGTTGATCTCAAGAAACTGGCCAGCGCCCTGGGGGCCAAGAGCGCCCGCCTGGCTCGCGAGGAAGAGTTTGAGGGGATCTTCCCCGATTGCGAGGTGGGGGCCATGCCGCCCTTTGGCAATCTCTATCAGCTTCCGGTGTATGTCGACGCCTCCCTGACCGAGGATGTGGAGATCGTCTTCCAAACCGGAACCCACAGCGATACCATGAAAATTCGCTACGCCGATTACCAGCGGCTGGCCCAACCGAAGGTGGCCGAGTATGCCCGGCGACCCTGAGGAGATGCCATGAACCAAGTTGTGTGCGTCAAACAAGTCCCCGATACCGCCAGTCAGATCAAGATCGTAGACAGCCGGGTGGATTACGAGGGCCTGCAATGGGTGATGAACCCTTACGATGAGTACGCCCTGGAGGAGGCCCTGCGCATCAAAGAGCGGCTAGGCCAGGGCAAGATCACCCTGTTGGCGGTGGGCCCGGAGCGGGTCGTGGAGGCCCTCAAGCAGGGCTTGGCCGTGGGCGCCGACGAGGCCATCCATCTGAAGGATACTGCCTTCGAGGGCGGAGATCCCTTCGCCACCGCCAAGGTATTGGCCGCCGCGTTGAAGAAGTGGCCTTACGATCTGGTCTGGGCCGGCTGGAAAGGAGTGGATCACGACCACGGAATCGTGGGCATCGCGCTGGCGGAACTCTTGGGCCTGCCGCACGTTTCCTTCGCGGTCAAGGTGGAGATCGCTGCCGACCAGAAAGCCGCCACGGTCGAGAAGGAGGTGGAGGGCGGCCGCGAGTTGATCCAAGTCGAGCTGCCGGCGGTGCTCACCGCGCAGAAGGGCCTCAACGAGCCTCGCTATCCCTCTCTCAAAGGGATCATGGCGGTGAAGAACAAGCCCATCGCCGAGTGGGGCCTGGCCGAGCTGGGGCTGAGCGCTCAGGAGGTGGGCGCCGCCGGATCGCTGACCGAGTGGGTTAATACCAGCCCACCCCCACCGCGCAAGCCAGGCCGCATTCTCGAGGGCACCCCTCAAGAGATGGCCAAGGAGCTGGTGCGGCTGCTGCATGAAGAGGCGAAGGTGATCTAGCGGGCTGGATGAGATGTCAGTTCGTCATCGCTGGGAGAGAGAACCGATGTTAAGGGTGGGGATATTCGAACTACGCGATACCGTTCAGCGGATGGAACGAAGTATTCGCGCTCGGGACGAGAAATTGGCGCAGGAGCTGATGGCCGCCTATGACGAACTGGTCTCGCGCTTTACAGCCGACTTCCAGGACGAAAGAGACGAATTGCTGTCGCGGGGCGGTGCTTTAATGCTTATCCAGCAGGTCTTGCACAAGCCTGCGCAATAAGACCATTCGGTCGTTCCACAAATTTAGCTTTTCAGGTCATCGACTATTCGGCAACACAACGAGCCCACTATTTGGCCTTTCAGCCTAGAGGAGCGAGTGATGCCCAACAACATCCTCACCATTGCTGAACACCGCGATGGAGCCCTTAAGAAGGTGTCCTACGAGCTTCTGGGCGAAGCCACGCGCCTCGCCGCGAAGCTGGGTGGAAGTGCTGAGGCCGCCCTCCTCGGCCAGGGTATCGAGGGATTGGCTGCCAGCCTAGCCCAGTATGGCGCCCAGAAAATCTACCTCGCCGATGACCCGGTTTTGGAGCGCTACTCACCCGAGACCTACGCCCAGGTCGTCGCCGAGCTGGCGCGCCGCACGCAGCCCGTCGCGATCTTTCTCAGTGCCAGCACCTGGGGCAAGGACCTGGGGCCGCGCATCGCCGCCAAGCTGTGGGTGGGCCTCGCCTCGGATTGCACCCGCCTCGAGTTGGAGGGGGATCGCCTACTCATCACCCGACCCATCTTCGCAGGGAAGATCATCGCTCAGGCGCGCCTCAAAGGCACCCCTCAGATGGCCACCCTGCGCCCTAACCTCTTCCCTCCTCTGGATCCCGATCCCTCGCGCTCGCCCAGCATCGAAAAATTTCCGGTGGATGTGCCTACGCCCCGGGCGGTGACCGTGGACGTGATTCCGGAGGCCGGTGGCAAGCTGGATGTCGCCGAGGCTGAGATCATCGTCTCCGGGGGACGGGGGATGAAAGGGCCGGAGAATTACAAGATCCTAGAGGAGTTGGCGGAGGCTTTGGGGGGCGCGGTGGGCGCCTCGCGAGCGGCGGTGGATGCCGGCTGGAGGCCCCACGCGGACCAGGTGGGCCAAACGGGCAAGACGGTGACCCCCACGCTCTACATCGCCTGCGGCATCTCGGGGGCCATCCAGCATCTGGCCGGGATGAAAACGGCCAAATATATCGTGGCCATCAACAAAGACCGCGAGATACCCCTCTTCAAGTTGGCCGATTACGGGATCGTGGGAGACCTATTCGAGATCGTGCCCTTGATCACTCAAGAGGTCAAGAAGCTCAAGCAGGAAGGATAGCCTCCTCCCACCTCCCCGAATTTTTCAAGTACCTCCTCACGCATGGCTCACAAATTCGAGGATCAAACGTGCGATCTCCTGGGGCTGGTCCTCCGGCAGAAGATGGCCAGCCTCCTCTAAGATGACCTGCTTCGAATGGGGGATGTCTGGCTGGCCGTGCTCCTCCACGCGGCGTGCCTGTATCGGATCCGTCTCGCCCGAGAGGATCAAGGTGGGAACCCTCAAACTCTGGATCTCCCCCTCTCCATAGGGCATGCGCTGAAAGGGCGAGTCGAAGTCGCGGGCCATCGTGAGCATCACCCAACGGGTTCCCTCGGTGAAGGGCCAGTAATAGTGCTCCACCACTTGATCGGTCATGCGCTCCTTGTGGACCACCCAGCCGCGTAGGATGCGCTTGAGCCAACCCTTGGTCAGCAGCCAAGCGGCCATCCGCTCGCCCAGGATGCGGCGGCGCAGCAGCCTCACCCGAGGGAGCCTATGCCACACCTCCCTGTGAACGGGGGTGTTCAGGATCACCAGGTGGCTCACCCGCTCGGGATGGGCCAAAGCCAACTGGATGCCCGCCCATCCGGCATCGTCGTGGGTGACCATCGCCACCTGCTTCAACTCTAGCACGTCCAGGAATTTTTCCAAAAAGTCCGCGTAGGCCGCGACCTGGTACAGGCCAGGCCGCTTCGGTTTGGAGGAGTAGCCGAAGCCGTAGAGATCGGGCGCGGTCAGCGACGACGCGCTGCCCGTGAGCAGGCGCGCGAGCGCAGACGCGACCTGGGCTTCTACGGAAACGGGGGCATCGAGGCCGGGAGGAGCGTAGAGCGGGTCGTGATCGCCGGGCAGGAACGCCGTCTTTCGGCCGGACGCCATCTCCCGCAGCTTCGGGGCGAGAGCGTCCAGGGGCCAGGCCGCGTCCACGCCCGTCTCCCGAGCCGTCTGGGGCCCGGGCCCCAGGCGGCCTCGAGGCCGGTTCCATGTCGCGCGGCGGAACGCTTCGTCC
>JACPWV010000033.1 GCA_016196905.1 Chloroflexota bacterium
CGAGAGGGTCTTGGGGGCCGCCTCTTCCAGGGGGTAACCCCGGCCGATGCCGCGATACAGGAAGCCCAAGGCGATCATCTGTTGAGGATCGTAGAGGTTGCGACCATCAATGAGCAGCGGCTGTCGCAGGGCGCGCCGGATGCGAGCCATGTCCAATTGTTTGAACTCGTTCCACTCGGTGACGATGACCAGCCCGTCACTCCCCTCGGCAACCTGATAGGGATCGGAGCAATAAACCAGCTCGGGGAGGACCCGGCGCGCGTTGTGCATGGCCACCGGATCGTAAGCCTTGAGGTGGGCGCCCTCGTTGGCCAGGAGGTGGGCCAGCTCGATGGAGGGGGCCTCGCGCATATCATCGGTGTTGGGCTTGTAAGCCAGCCCCAGGAGGCCGATGGTTTTCCCTTCCAGGCTGCCCAGTTGTTCGCGCAGAACTCGCACCACCCTTCGCCGCTGGTCCTGGTTGATCTCGATCACCGCCCGCAGAAGCTGGGGATGGGTGCCGTGGATGGAGGCCATGTGAGCCAGGGCCTTCACATCCTTGGGGAAACAGGAGCCGCCCCATCCCAGGCCGGCGTCCAGATAGCTGGGGCCGATGCGCTGGTCGTCGCCCATGCCTTGCGCTACCACCTTCACGTCCGCCCCCAGGGCGTCGCAGATGGCCGCGATCTCGTTGATGAAGGAGATGCGCGTGGCCAGGAAGGCGTTGGAGGCGTATTTGATCATCTCCGCGGTGCGCAGGTCAGTCTTCAAGATCGGCCGGCCCAGAGGGCGGTACAGCTCGGCCACCCTCTCGATGGCGTGGGGGTCGGTGGAGCCCAGGACGATGCGATCCGGCGCCAGGAAATCGTGGATCGCCGAGCCCTCGCGCAGGAACTCGGGGTTGGAGACCACGGCGAACTCCGCCCCCGGCCGCAGGTGGCGCTGCATGACCTCGGCCATGGTATCCCCGGTGCCGATGGGCACCGTGCTCTTGTTGACCACCGTGATGGGGTGGTCGAGGGTCTTGGCGATGCCCTCGGCGGCCATGCGAATGTATTTCAGATCGGCCTCTCCCTCTTTGCCGGGGGGGGTGTCTACGGCCACGAAGACGAACTCGGCCTCTCGCAGCCCCTCGGCGTAGGAGGGGGTGAAGTGCAGCCGACCCCGTGCCATGTTGTGCTCCACCATCTCCTGCAGGCCCGGCTCGAAGATGGGGACCTGGCCTCGCTGCAACTTCTCGATCTTGGCCTCGTCGATGTCCACGCACACCACCCGGTTGCCCAGATCGGCGAAACAGGTGCCGGTGACCAGTCCCACGTAGCCCACCCCCAGGACGCAGATATTCTTCATCGGTGATCCACCTCGCAAGCGAGCCGCTGGCTCAGCGCGAATGAACCGAAATCATAGCATAGTCCACTCGCCTTTTCAAACCTCGCGCGGGATGCGGGGGCCTCCGGGTCAACGATGTCCACAGTTCCGCCAGGCGTTGCAGCGACCCGGGTAGAGCGTCTCGCCACCTGAATATTCAGGTGGCCTTTGCGCCATCCAGCTCGGACTGCCTTTCGCCGCGCCGCACTCGGGGGTGACGTTCGTTGTCCGTCGAAGCGAGCTCAGCGGCTCGTCTCAGGCTGCGCCCTGATTACTGCCAGCCATGGCCGCTTTTCACATCTTCTTCCACCAAGGCTGCGATAGTCTGCCCTAGGCGCACCGAGTAATTGGTGCCGCGATCTTCGGGATAGATTTGGGTGGTATTGGCCAGGTAGAGATTTCGAATGGGCGTGCGATATTCTGGAATCAGCTGTGAATAATTGAGCGGAACGACCGGCTGCGCGGCGGCCTCCTTGAAGTGCCAGTATTCTTCCACCCAATCGGGCGAGAAGTGGGGGTTGATCTTACGCAGATGGGGCAGGTAGGCTTGGAACAGCTCATCGCGGTTCATGTGAAAGTAGGGGCTGGAGGCGTCCAGGTAGTTGGAGAGGTAGACGATGTGTTTGCGGTTATAGGTCTCCGGCGGAACAAAATTCGTTTGTTCGATGGTCGCCACAAAGGGGATGGAACGATCGGCGATGTTCAGCCAATAGATATGGGAAAGGGGGCGCTTCATTTTTAGGATGATGAGCACGGCGGCCATGTAGTTGGCCGACTTGATTTTGGCCAGGTACCAGTCCGGAAAATCCTGAACCAGACGCACGGTGGCAAAGGAGGGCGCGGTGCATATGATACGATCGAAGGGCACGTAGCCCAGCTCATTTTGATCCAGGCCCCCTGCTCGGATCGCCTCGGGGCTCTCGAACTCCAAGCCCCGCGCCACGCCGTTCTCGACGACGATGCGCCGAACCGCCGTGCCCTTGAAGATTCTGCCCCCGTGTTTGAGGATGGCCCGCTCCAAGGCATCGATCAGGACCTGGAAGGAGCCGCGCGGATAGCCCAGCACCTCCTGGGTGAAGCCTTTGCGCGAGCCGAGGCGCAAGACTGCCTTGTACCACAGCCACACCAGAGGTACGTTCTCGGCCTCGGCCCCGAACTTGCCGCGGAAGAGCGGGCCCCAGGCCTTTTCCCAGGCGTGGGGCCCGGCGTATCTCTTCAGCCAAGCCGCGGCGGTGATCCTCTCGTAAGCGGCAATTTTTTTGGCTTTATTCCCACGCGCGGCGAGGTAGGTCAAGTAGAACGTGGTGAATCCGAGCCGCAGCCGGTCCAGGAAAGGGAGAGGCGTGTATCGGAGGACATCCATGGGAGTGACCCAATTCCAAATCTTGCCCGCGTAGAAGAGCCCCACTTTGGAAGGGATCCACATCAATCGATCCTCGAGGCCCAGCTCTTTCATGAGGGCCACGATGTGCGTGTCGCTGGTGAACCAGTGGTGGTAGCCACGCTCCAGGCGCGCTCCCTCGATGGGGAAGGTCCCCGCCAGGCCGCCCAATTCCGGCATCCGCTCGAATAGAAACGTGGCGTAGCCTTTCTTGCCTAATTCATAGGCAGCGGCCATGCCGGCAAAGCCACCGCCGATGATGGCGACACGGCTCATGCCAAACCCTCGTCGCGAGCCCCCAACTCGCCTCTGAGATACCTTTCAATCATAGTTTATAGCAGGCTGAAAATCCACCGTAGCTTGGTTTTGGACGACGAGACCGGAAGCAAAAAGGGGCGAGGCCACCCGCCTCGCCCCAGGTGAGATCAACGGCCTCTCAGGCGATGCCTTGTATCTCCTCTTGCCGCACCTCCGGCAGCATCCCCTCTAGCACGCGCTCGAGGGCCATGCTGTGGCTGCACACTCCGCGGCTGGCGAAGAATCCACAGTCGCACGCCCAGCGGCCGCCTTGGTAGGAGACCCGATGCGCTCCGTGGTTACCTTGGAAAGCCACCTGGAACGAATCAAACCGGATGCGGTGGCGCTCCTGCGCATAGCGCTTGGCCTTCTCGACCTTGGCGATCATCCCCGAGTCCATGCTCCCTCCCCCTCTGGTGAACAAACAGGACACTCAGACGCGCGAGCTGTCCGAGTGTCCGTCCGTTTCTGCTAAGCCCCCAGTGGGGCGCTTGCCATTCATCGCGGTCGATCTCCAGCAAAGCCAGTATAGCGCAGTGCAAGTGAAATGTCAATCCTTTGTACTCGTTCAGTACATGCGAGACGGGTCAGCCTCCACAGCCGGCTCTGGGTGGCGTTCCCCAATGTACTCCGCGGGGGTTCTCAAGTCCAGGGCTTAGTGAGGCCGGAAGCGAGAGACTCCGTACAAATCGTTCATCTCAGCAGAACGGATAGACGCTGGGGTCGCAGAGTTCGCCGTGAATCTGCTTGAGGGTTCCGTCCTCGCCCAAAGTGAAAGTGATGCGGAATTCATAAAGCTTGCCTGGCGTTGCGGTGTTCGGCGTGCAGTGAGAGACGAGGTTCCCCCCGAGGCTATTCGGTAGTGACGTGGTACCCGAAACTTCGCGGAGGGTGCCTAGGTCCCTCAGGACGGGATTGCCTGCGGCGTCGTCGAGCCTGACGCTGCTCGATGCTTGAAACACAAAGTGAACATTGTCCCACAGCGTAATTTGGACTTGGTAGATGAGGAACTCTCCCTCTAATGGACCAACGACGCCGCAAATCTCGGCGGGAAGAACAAAGAAGTCCCCCACTGGGATCGACACGTTGACCAGCTTGAATTCCTCAACCTTCTGCGCGGCGATCGTAGGGGAAATCGCAAATACCACCGACATCAGCGCCAGAACCGCTGCACGGATGACCTGCTTTGCTCTGATTTTCATCTTCCCTTCACCCCCCTGGCGGGCTGCTGAAATTTTGTGCAGTTTACTACACCAGCTACAACATGTCAAGATCCTCCTTTTCTTCACGAGGCAAGCTGCCCAGTCGCTCCTTGAGATAGGC
>JACPWV010000079.1 GCA_016196905.1 Chloroflexota bacterium
AAGCTCCGCCAGAGCATTGAGCGCTCGCTCGCGATAAAAACCCTCCCCGTCTAAATCAATGGCTCGCATGTAGGCCCAGCGGGCATCATCCCAGCGGGCCCGCCGGATGTACACCGCACCTAGATGATAATAGGCACTGGCTAGCCCCGGGTCGAGTTCGAGGGCTCGCAGCAAAGACTCCTCGGCCGTCTGCGGATCCCCCAATAGCTGCTGAGCCCAGCCCAAAAGATCGTGGGCCTCGGCGCTCTGGGGATCTAACTCGACCGCTCGGCGGGCCGCCTCGAACCCTTCGTCAAGCCAGACTAAGTGTTCCAGATGGAAGCGAGCCCGCAGCAAATGAAAGGATAGCTCTTCAGGGGCTGCCTCCGTCGCGGCCTGATACTGTTCTCGGGCGGAGGCGTAGTCGCGGGCTATCGCATAGAGCGCGCCTAGCTCGGCCCGCAAGGCGGGATTTTCCGGATCCAACTCTACCGCTGACCGTGCCTGGCGCAGCGCGGCGGCCACGCGGCCCCGCGCGCTAAGCGTCAAGGCCAGGAAATAGTGATTCAGAGCGTTGCGCTTGTCGCGCAACGAGGCCTCTTTCAACACCGATAGCCCCTGAGCATAGCGGCCCATGGACCAAAGGGCATAGCCCCAATAAGTGCGAGCTAGGTCCAAAGTGGGATCGAGTTCCAGAGCGCGCTCGAAGGCCTCCGCGGCCAAGTTGGGGAGGCCCAGACGGAGATAGGCCTGCCCTAGATAGGCGGCCCGCGGGGCCTGGGCGGGAAAAGTTTGCGCCTCGGCTATAGCGCGCTGCAATTGGAGAGCGCGCTGCGCCCACTCGGAATCGGGAGCCAGGGCCTGGGCCGCCTCGAAAAATTCGGCGGCCTGGGGGGAACCCCCTCGACTCGTCAGAACGCCCAGGTAATAATAGGTGGCGGGATCCCCAGGTCGGCCGCGCCGGGCCGCCTCCAGCTCCTCTCGAGCCTGCCCAAACCTCGAACGCAATAGATAAGCCAGGCCCAGGCGGTAGTGGGCTTCGGCGTTGGTCGGATCGCGCTCAATAGTTGCCCGCCACAGCGGGATGGCCGAATCGATTCGACCCAGAGAACCGAGCGCCGCGGCCAGCCCATTCATCGCCTCCACCTGGTTCGCGTCGCTGGCCAGTGCGCGGGCAAATTCCTCCTCGGCCTGTGCGTAGCGACCTTGCCTAAGGTAGACCCGCCCCAAGCCGAGGTGCGCGGCCGCGTCGCTGGGGCGCAGGGACAGGAGACGTTGATAGGCCTGGGTAGCCAGGGTGTATTCAGTGGCCCTGGCATGAACCTCCGCCTGGGTGAGGAGCGTGGCCCGCTGCAGCGGACCGCGCAGGGAGACGACCAAGAGGACCAGACTCCCAGCGATGGCAACCACCCGGAGGCTGAATCCCGCCATAGGGCGGATTATAGCATAGCTGCACTTTGGGACGCGCTCAGGTTATGATAGAATTGAAGCGATGAGCCCGCTGGAGATCATCACCACCCACGAGAATACCGATTTCGATGCCCTGGCCTCCATGCTGGGGGCGGCCAAGCTGCACTCCCAGGCACGCGCTGTTCTGCCCCATCGACTCAATCGGAATTTGCGCGATTTCTTGACACTCTACTGGGATCAGCTGCCCTTCATGCGTGCGGAAGAGCTGCCCCGCGGCCGGATCGAACGCCTGATTTTGGTGGATACCCAGACGCTGCCGGATTGGAAAGGGATCGACAAGGACACCGAGATCCTATTCATCGATCATCACCCCTTGGACCGCCCGCTGGAGAAACGCATGCGCTACCACGGCGGGGAGGCCGGTTCGACCACCACCTTGCTGGCCCAGCAAATAGTGGAGGCGGGCGTCTCCCCCAGCCCGGTGGAGGCCACCTTGCTGCTGCTGGGCATCTACGAAGACACCGGCTCCCTCTCCTACCCCAGCACCACGGCCAGCGATCTGCGGGGGGCCGCCTGGCTCCTGGATCGGGGGGCCAATTTGCAAGTAGTGAACGAATTTTTGCATCAGCCCCTCAGCGAGGAGCAACGACGGCTCTATCGTCGACTTCTGGAGGGGATCGAACATTTCGAGATCCACGGGCATCCGGTGGTGATCGCCAGCGCCCAAGCGGAGAGTTACACCGATGAGATCTCCACGCTGGCCCATATCCTGCGCGACCTCTACGATCCCCACGCCCTGTTCCTCCTGGTGCGCATGGATCGACATATCCAGTGGGTGGCGCGCAGCACGGTGGAGAGCATCGATGTAGGCGCGCTGGCCAAGGCCTGGGGGGGTGGGGGCCACAGCAAGGCCGCCGCGGCGCTCATCCCCGACCAGGACTTGCAGCAAGTCAAAGCGCGTCTCAGACAACTTCTGGAATCCGCGGTTCAACCTACCGCCACGGTGCGGGAGATGATGTCCATCGGCGTCCAGACCCTCTCCCCTCAGACCACGGTCGCCGAGGCGGAGGAGCTGATGCGCCGTTATGGCCACGAGGGCTTTCCCGTGGTGGAGGGCGGACAATTGGTGGGGGTGCTCACCCGCGGGGAGATCGATCGCGCCGTCCAGCATGGACTGCAACGCACCCCCATCGAACGCTACATGCATAAGGGCAGCATCAGCGTGAACCCGTCCGACCCGCTGGAGCGCACGCAGCAGGTCATGCTGGAGCACGGCCTGGGGCAGGTGCCCGTGGTGGAGAAGGGGCAGATCGTGGGGATCGTCACCCGCACCGACCTGATCAAGAAATTGTGGGGGGGCTCGCCCGGCACGTCACACAACGCGGATATCCTGCTTAAGCTGGCGCGTGCCTTACCTCCCCACATCTTGGCTTTCCTCCAGCACGCCGGCCGCGCTGCTCGAGAGATGGGCTATTCGCTCTACCTGGTGGGTGGCTTCGTGCGCGATCTGCTGCTGGGGCTGCCCAACCTGGACCTGGACCTGGTGGTGGAGGGGGATGCCATCGCCCTAGCCCAGCGTCTGGCTAAAGAGCTCGGCGGGAGGGTCCATGGACACCCGCCCTTCGGAACTGCCAAGCTCTTCTTCGAGGAGGCGGAGGCATCTTTCGCCGCCATCGATCTGGTCACCGCCCGGCGCGAGTTCTACGAGCACCCCACCGCCCTGCCCAGCGTGGAGCGCAGCTCGATCAAGCAGGACCTGCACCGGCGCGATTTCACCATCAACACCCTGGCCATCGCCCTGGACCCCGATCGCTTCGGTGAGCTGCTCGACTATTACGGGGGCCTGGCCGACCTGGAGAACAGGCTGATCCGCGTCCTGCACAACCTCAGCTTCGTGGAGGACCCTACCCGCATCCTGCGCGGGGTGCGCCTGGAACAGCGCTTGGGCTTCCGTCTCGAGGCGCGCAGCGAGGAATTGATCGCCACCACCGCAGCCTTCCTTCATCGCGTGAGCGGGGAGCGCATCCGCGAGGAGTTAGAGGCTATCTTCGCTGAGGACGATCCCAGCAAACCTCTTGCCCGCCTAGAAGCTCTGGAAGTGCTCCAACACATCCACTCCTCGCTGAGCTACTCCCAGAAGCTGGGCCAGTTGTTGCGCGGCCTGCCCGAGCGCTGGCGGGCCTGGCGGGGTATGGACTGCCGCAGCCGGACGACCGCTGTCCCTCCCCCTATCCTGTACCTGGCGCTGCTGATTGGGGATCTGGACCCTCCCACCACCCAGGATCTGGCCCGGCGCCTCAGCCTGCGCGCAGTTGAGGCCCGTGTCCTGCGTGACTTAAGCGATTTGCACGAAGCGCTGGGTTCTCTCTCGCGCAGGCGCATCGCGCGCAGCGAGATCTATCGCCTCCTCAAACCCACCTCCGACCAGGCCCTCTTCTTGGCTTGGCTGGGTGCCGGCTCGGCCTTGGTGCGCGGGAGGCTCGAACTCTACCACCGCGAGCTGGCCTGCATCGAGTTGGAGCTGGATGGCCACGATCTTAAACGCTTAGGATTGCCCGCCGGCCCACGCTACCGCGAGATCCTGGAGGCTCTGCGCGGAGCCCGCCTGGACGGCGTGGTGAAGACTCGCCAACAAGAGGAAACGCTCGCCCGTCGCCTGATCGTGGGCCAATGATGGGACAGCCTGTTGAGACCGATGTGGGCGCGATGGCCGCCCAAGCCGAAGGCGCCGAGCGCGAAGCGGCCGCACGAAAGGCGCGGCTGCCCAAGCGAAAGTTGTTCGTCGCTATGGCGGGAAACATCGGCGCGGGGAAGACCACCGCAGCCGAGCTGATCTCGCAGACGCTGGGCTTTGAGTTGCTCACCGAGCCGGTCATCGACAACCGCTTTCTGGCCGACTACTACGCCGATATGAAGCGCTGGTCGTTCACGCTTCAGCTCGAGTTCTTGATCCGCCGCGTCGAGCACCACGAGCTTATCGAAACCGTGGACAAGAGCTGCGTTCAGGATCGAACCCTCTACGAGGACCCGGAGGTCTTTGCCAAGTACCTCCATGGTCTAGGATTCATGGAGGACCGCGAGTTAGATCTCTACTTCGAGTATTTCCAGCGGCTGACTCGGACCCTGCCTCAGCCTGACAAGGTGATCGCGCTGGAGGTGCCGGATGTGGAGGTGCTCCTGGCGCGCATCCGCGCGCGCGGCCGAGAGGAGGAAAAGGGCATCACCGCGGATTTCCTAAAGGGCCTGAACGCCTACTACTCGACCTTTCCGCAGGTGCTCCGGCAGAAGTACGGCATCGACTGCCTGGGCATCGACGCGACGCGCCTGGATATCCGAAGGAGGCAGGGCCGCGAAGAGTTCCTAGACCGCATGCTGGATTTTCTCTCCGCTTGATCCCCATCGAGGCCGAGTAGAAGTGGGCGATCCCGACTTGCGTCGGGATCGCCCACTCTCTTCCCCTCCTCCGCTCGTCTCAATCCGCGCCCGTCGATCCTCCCCATCCAACTTTCCCCAGTTGCCGTTCGGCCTGCTCGCGGATGTCCCGGAAACCGATCTCCAGATAGGGGAAAGCCAGCCACACTGAGGCCACCCCGAATAGGGTCCCGGTGATGCCCCTCAGCCACCAATTGCTCAGGCGCCAGCCGAAGAGCTGGGTGGTGCCATCCACGGCCATGGGGGCAATCAGCAAGAGGTAAGCCCACAGGGGCAACGGACGCAGGCGATCTCGAACGAAGATGTAGCCCAGACCGGCCAAGAAGATGGAGGTGTAGATGGCGAAGTTGCGCTGGCAGTAGGCCACCTGGTGGCCGAAGATGAAATAGGAGCGCGAGGGCATCTGGTGACAGACGAGCGAGTAGGCGGCGTAAATGGCGTTGGCCGGCTCGTTGAAGCCCGCCGCCAGAAGGATAGGGGCTAACACCGGCAGAGTGACGAAAATAAACAGTAGCGTATTGAGCACGAATAGCCAATGGCGGCTCGTACCCAGGATGAGGCGATCGGCCCAGATCACCATATCCCGCGCCGCGCCGCTGACCTCAGCCCCTCTCGTCGCCGTACTCATCGTCGGACCTCCTGGGCGACCGCCTCCAACGCCGCGCGCATTCGCCCTTCCTCGATCTCACCGTATAAAGTGGGACCGCTATCCAACTCGATCACCGGGACCAGCAGCCCAAAGCGTCGCTCGAGTTTCGAATCGCCGGTGATGTCGATCTCCCTAAGACTCAAATTATACTCGAAGCGTAGCCGATCCAACAGCGCCTTGGCCTTTTCGCACAAAGGGCAATCCGGCTTGGTGTAGAGCACCAGCTGCATCAGAGAATCTCCGCGATGAACTGCTGGACCATCCCCTCGGTCATGGGCCCGGAGTGGATGCGCACCACCTTCCCGTCGCGACCGATGAAGATGCTGGTGGGGAGCCCGAAGACCGTGTACTTCTGAGTGACCTCACCGGTTTCGTCG
>JACPWV010000083.1 GCA_016196905.1 Chloroflexota bacterium
AGACGGCCAGCGCCACCAGTGCCTCGGTCGATAATTTTGTCCACAACGTCGAAACTATGTTGGTGGTTCTCAGCAAGGACAACGCAGTGCAGGCCATGGATGGTCCTGCGGCTGAAGTCCTCTTCCGGCGGGTGAAGCCGTCCATCCCCTATTTAGCCAACCTCGTGATCGCCGATCTAAAGGGAGATGTAGTGGCCAGCGCGGTTCCTCAGGCCGGCTCAGTGAACATCGCCGATCGGGATTACTTCCAGGAGGCCCTGGCCAGCGGCTTGGGCGCCGCGGATAGCTACGTGGGCCGCATCACGGGGCAGGGCTCGGTGGCCATCGCTATACCCATCCTCGACGAGCGTGACCGTGTGATCGGCGTGATCGCCGCGCCGATCTCTTTGGAGTTCATGAACGAGGAGCTGGGGCCAACCTTTTTCGGCGGGACGAGCCTGCGCTACTTAGTCGATTCGAAGGGAGTGGCCTTAGTCCATCCGCAGCGCGAGTACTTTCTGGAACAGAAGAGCTTATTGGAATTGCCTCCGGTGCAGGAAGTCGTGGCAGGCCGGGAGGGCAGCCTGGAGTACTTCAGCTCCATTGAAAACGCCCAGCACCTGGGCTCCTACGTTTTGGTGCCGCGGACCGGCTGGGGCATCATAGTGACGCGCGATGTGGACGGGGTCTTCGCGCCCATCCGGGATATCATAGCGCTCACCATTCCTGCGTTTACGGGCTTCGTTGTGCTCTACATCGGCTTGGCCCTCTGGCTGGCTCGGCGCCTCGCCATGCCCATTCAGCGCTTGACCGTCGCGACTGAACAGATCGCTCGCGGCGACCTGGATCAGACTGTCCCCGTGGTCGGCCGCGACGAGGTCGGCCGGCTGGGCGAGGCATTTAACCAGATGATATCCATGCTGCGTCGTTCATACGATCGACTCCAAGCGCGGGTGCGCCAGCAAGAGGCATTGCTCAAGCTTTCCCAAGAACTCCTGGCAACCTTGGATGAGGAGCGGGTGCTGGAGCTGTCTCTGAAAGCGATGGCGGAGGTGGTCGGCGCCGATAGCTACGAGATCCTACTGCCCGAGGGTGAACAGGCCTTGCGTATTCGTGCGGCACGGGGGTGGGAGCCCAAAGCGGTCCTGGGCATGACCTTTGGGATCGAAGCGTCGATGGCCGGTTATGCCTATCGACAGAAACAGCCGGTGGTCGCCAGCGATCTGAGCGTTGAGGACCGTTTCCCGGTTCATCCCATCCTGCGCGAGATGCAAATGCGCTCTGCCGTGTCCGTCCCGGTCATTTCGGAAGATCGCTGTTTTGGAGTGCTGGCGGCTTTCTCTCGAGAGCCGGGAAGCTTCGACCAGGAGGCGGTGGCGAGTTTGAGCCTGGTGGCTAACCAGATGGGGTTGGCCCTGGAGCGAGCGGAGTTCCATGCGGCGACCAAGGATTTCGCCGGCCACTTGGAGAAGCGGGTGGAGGAGCGCACCCGCGAGCTGGAACGAGTGAACCGCGAGTTGGTGGCGGCCAACCAGCACAAAACCGCTTTTCTTGCCAACATGTCTCACGAGCTGCGCACCCCCCTCAACGCTGTGATCGGCTTCTCCGAGTTGCTCTTGGATAAAGCCTTCGGCCCCTTAAACGAGAAGCAAGAGGAGTACCTGCGCGACATCCTAGAGAGCGGCCGTCACCTCTTGGGATTGATCAACGACATCCTGGACCTCTCTAAAGTGGAGGCGGACAAACTGGAGCTGCGGCCCGAGCCTTTCGGACTGCACGAGGCCATCGAGGGGACCCTGGCCATCGTCCGGCTGATGGCCCTCCAGAAGGACATTCGGCTGGAGCGAGAAATGGAGCCGGGCCTAGAGACGCTGGTGGCCGACCCCACCAAATTCAAGCAGATCCTCTACAACCTCCTCTCTAACGCTATTAAGTTCACTCCGCAGGGCGGGCAGGTAGTGGTTTTGGCGCGGAGAGTGGGGGAGGGGGTGCATACCTCCGTGCGGGACACCGGTATCGGGATCGTGCCCGCGGATCATGGCCGCATCTTCGAGGCCTTCCAGCAGCTGGACAGTTCCCTCTCCCGGGAGCAAGCTGGGACCGGGCTCGGCCTGACTCTGGCCAAACGTCTGGTCGAGCTGCACGGGGGTCGCATCTGGGTGGAGAGCGAGCCTGGCCGCGGTAGCACCTTCACCTTCAGCCTGCCACTGCACAAGGCCGAGGCCTCGCAGACCGTGGCTGCGCCTCCTACGCCTCCACCGACTCCAGCGGAGGCTCCCATCCTGGTGGTAGAGGACGATCCTCGCACGGCCAAGCTACTGCGGAGCTATCTAGAGGAGGCTGGCTTCCAAGTGGAGATAGCCCAAAGTGAGGAAGAGGCTCTTCAAAAAGCGGAGGTGCACCGCCCGGCAGCCATCACCCTAGATATCCTGCTGCCCGAAAAGAGGGGTTGGGAGGTGCTGGCCAGGCTAAAAAGCTCCCCGCACACGCAGAATATTCCGGTGATGGTCATCTCGATCATGGACACCAAGTCGACGGGTTTTGCTTTGGGGGCCACGGAGTACATGCTGAAGCCGGTCAGCAAGGAGACCCTCTTAAGCCGACTGCGAGAATTGGGGCTCACTCCGGGGGTTAAAGGAGACAAGAAGATCCTGGTAGTGGACGACGATCGGCGTATGGTGCGCAGAGTGGGGGCGATCTTGGAGGCGGAGGGGTTCCAGGTAGTGGAAGCCTATGAGGGAGAGGAAGCCATTGGCCGGGCCTTGACCGAGAAACCCGACTTGATCATCCTGGATCTGGTCATGCCTAAGCGGAACGGCTTTGAGGTGGTGGAGGCGCTCAAGGGCGACTCGCGCACACAGCACATCCCCATCATCATCTTGACCGCCAAGGATCTGAGCGCCGAGGAGGAGCGCCGCCTGTACGGCAGCATTGAGTTTTTGGCGCGCAAGCGATCCCTTAGCGACCAGGCCCTTTTGGAGGAGCTGCGACGGCTGTTAGGGAGAAAGGAGGCCATCGCATGAACGGAGCGACCATCTTGTTAGTGGACGACGATCCGCGCAACCGCAAGCTGGCCCGGGATCTACTCACCCTCCACGGGCATCGCGTGCACGAGGCGAGCTCGGGGGAGGAAGCCCTAGAGCAGATTGGCCTCAGGTTATTCGATTTGATCTTGCTCGATCTTAAACTGCCGGGCGTGGACGGGTACGAGCTGGCGCGTCGTCTCAAGAGCGATGCGTCCACGCGAGACATCCCGCTGGTGGCGCTGACCGCCTCGGCCATGCAGGGCGACGAGGAACGCGTATGGGAGGCGGGCTTCGATGGATATGTTACCAAGCCCATCGACACCCGGGCCTTCCCCAGCCAAGTGGCGGGCTTCCTGCGCCGCGCGCAGGAGAAGCGGGTGGCCGCGGGCCGCTGATCTCTTTGGGGAAGCGCGAGGTGCGGGATCACCGCCTTGGGTGAGGCTTTACACGGGTTGGAGTAGCGCTCGACAATCCTCGAGGCGCAAGCAACCACACTACGGCAGGCATCGCCCGCCGTGCAGCAATCAGGAGATTGACAACCATGAGTTTGAATGATTTCTTGAGCCTGATCACTCGAGGCACCTTCGTCCTGATCGCCGTCCTGACGCTGGTGGACTTTCTTCGCCGCCGCGGCTGGGTGTGGGCCGAAGCGCAAGCGGATAAAGGTGCAACGTTCTCCTTCACCATAAAGGAGGAACAAAAAAGATGACTGCCAAGACCAACCAAGCAAATCTGGGGGCGAGGCGCCCCAGAGAGGACGAGAAGGCGTCGCAGTACGCCCGCAGTCTGATCGAGGCCAGCCTGGACCCGCTGGTCACCATCAG